>NZ_JBYSXG010000033.1:0-52733 GCF_058782005.1 Sphingomonas sp. FW306-1B-B10E | reverse complement strand
CACGTCGCCGTCCAGCGCCCGCACCGGAACGGGGAGGAGTTTGCTGTCGCCGCCGTCCGGCTCGCCGGGGTGGCGGGGCTGGCGTTCGGGTGGGCGCCCGAGACGTTCTGGAATGCGACGCCGGCCGAATTTGCGGCGCTGGTGCGGGCGCTGGACGGCGACGTGCCGGCACCGCCCGGATCTGGCGAGATCGCGCGGCTCAAGGAGCTTTTTCCCGATGGATGAAGAGATCGAAAAGCTGGTGCTCAGCGTGCGCGCCGACACGCGTGGCTTTGCGCGCGACGTGGCGGAGATGCGCGGGCAGATCGAGGGGCCGCTGGAAGCCGGCGCCGACCGTGCCGGGCGGGCGATCGAGAGCGCGCTCCTGCGCGCGGTGAAGAGCGGGAAGGTCGGGTTCGAGGATCTGCGCAGCCTGGCGCTCGGCGTGCTCGGCGAGATTGCGGCGTCGGCGCTGCACCAGGGGCTGGCGGCGCTGGGCGGCGGCGGCGGTGCGCATGGCGGCGGGTTGCTCGGCGCGATCGTCGGGCTGCTCGGCGGATCGCCCGGGCGTGCGACCGGCGGGCCGGTGAGCCCCGGGCGGCCCTATTGGGTCGGTGAGCGCGGGCCCGAATTGTTCGTCCCGGCGAGCGCGGGATCGGTGGCGGCACCGGTCGGGAGCGGTCCGCGCGAGGTGCGCGTGGCGATCACGATCAACGCAGGGGCGGGCGAGGCGCCGCGCGCGCTGGCGCAGTCCGGGCGGCAAGTGGCGCGGGTGGTGAAGGCGACGCTGGCTAGTCTCGACTAGGCATGGCCTTCGAGCAGGGCGCGAAGCCAGGGGAACCGGGCCGCGGCATCGTTTTGCGCGTCCAGCACCGAGGGATATAGGCCGGAAAGCGCTACCGGTGTCCAATAATCGTAAATGCCGCCTCCCTCCGCGGTCTCGTCGAGCGTGACGAAATGCTCTTCACGATAACGGAATACGCCCGACGGCTCGCGCGCGATGACGAGGCGCCGCGTCTGTTCGGAATTGGTCCATTCGAGGATCGGCTCGGCGGGCATGCGGCCAGCATGCGCGATGCGCGGGCGTTTGCAAACGGCGCACGGGCTGAAGTCCGCGCGGCGCGGGCGCGAGTGGAGTAACTGGCTAGTGCCGGATCGCCGACCTGGTCTGGACGATCCGCCACGCTTTAGCAGTCTTCGCGAGCGTGGCGGTGCGCGTTTCGCGGTGATCGGGATAGTGGAGCGTGAAGCGGCATTCGAGCGTCCGCGGGGGCAGCTCGAAGGGTTTTCCGCAGGAAAGGGCAGTGATGCGCTGCGGCCGATCGAGGGCGATCACGCCCGGGCTGTCGGGGTGCGCCTCGCCCTCGATGTGGTTGATAGTGCCTTCGAGCCTCTGGCGATCGTCTTCGATTGCGCGTTCGAGGTCCGCACGCGTCGGACAGAAGCCGGGATCGACGCACGGCGTAGCAGCGAGCAGCAGGGCAAATAGCATCCGGTCCTCCGATCGCGGGCGATCCTAGGAAGCCGGGAACGGATTGTCAGCCTTAGCGCGGGACAAGGAGAGCAGCATGGCACATTGGCTCGCATCCGAACGGCGCGGGCAGGCGGAGGGCGTGCTCTCGCGCTTCGATCCTGCCTATTGGACCGTCAATTTCCCGCGGCCGATGATGGCGGCGGTGACGACCACGGCGCCGGATGCGCTGCGCGTCGATGCGGTCTTCTATCGGCAGGACGATCTCGCCGGGCTGATCTGGGAGGCCGAGGACCGGCACGACCATCCGCTGCTGCGCTATGACACCGATCGCGACTTTCGCGGGTGCAGGCTGCGGTTTCGCTGGCGCTCTTCCGGGGTGCTGGCGCTCGATGCGGTGAGCGGGCCGGTGCTGACGATCGAGGGGCGCGACGCTGGGGGTAATCCCCGCGCCTGGTATGTGCGGCTGTGGAACTACGCCAGCGGCAGTCCCGAGGACGCGCTGGTGTCGATCGACTTTGCGAGCGTCCAGGGCGGCTTCCTGCTGCCCGGCGAGGCCGATCCTGTGTTCGCCGGGGATGTCGATCGGATGTTCGTGTCGCTGGTGCCGCAGGGTTATTCGGGGAGCGACGCGGCGCTGGCGGCGCCGGTCGAGGCCTGGGTCGAGATTAGCGGGATCGCCTGCGAAGGATCGGGCGCGGTGCTGGCGCTCGGCGACGTAGTGGTGCCCGAGCATGGGCTGCAGATCGCCAATGGTTATGACGATTGCTATCACCTGACCCCGGCGCGGGTGCTGCGCAACATGCTCCAGCTCGGCTATCGCGGGAGCATCCTGCATTATGTCGGCATGAGCCATTATTTCCGGCTCGAGCCCAATTCGGGGGGCTATTATGCCAGCCTGGCGGGGGGAACGCTCAACGTGGCGTGTGCGGCGTGGCATGCCGACTTCGCGCGGCGGGCCAAGGCGTTCGATTATGCGGTGATCTGGTCGCTGTCGTACGAATTGCTCGACCAGCATTGCTGGAACGACTGGAAGCAGCGTGCCGCCGACGGGTCGCCCGGGCTGACCGGGTGGAGCCCGCCCTCGGCGCTGCTGTCGCCGGCGCAGGACGGGGCGATGTATTACCTCCGCGTGGTGGCGCTGGCGTTTGTCGGGATCGCGCAAGCCGCGGGGCTGGCGGTCAAGTTCCAGGTCGGCGAGCCGTGGTGGTGGGTGATGCCCGACGGGCGGCTGTGCATCCATGACGATGCCGCGAAGGCGGCGCTGGGCGATCCGGTGGAGCAGAATGTGCGCGGGGCGGTCGATACCGCAGTGCTCGACGCGGCGGGGGCGTTGCTGGCGGAGTCGACGCTGAAGCTGCGCGATGTAGTGCGCTGGGCGCCGGGCGCGGAAGTGATGCTGCTGGCGTATCTGCCGACGGTGCTCGATCGCGCCGCGCCCGAGCTGGTGCGCGCGAATCTGCCGGTCGGCTGGGCCGCGCCGGCGTTCGATATACTCCAGCTCGAGGATTATGACTGGGCGGCGGCGGGCAATTCGGCGGCGAGCGCCAAGGGCGTTGCGCGCGCCGAGGCGCGGCTCGGCTATCCGGCGGCGCATCAGCATTATCTAGCGGGGTTCGTGTTGAACGCCGCGGACAAGGACCAGTGGCGGGGAATCGCGGCGGCGGCCGAGCGCGGGCGCAAGCGGGGCGTCGCGGCGACCTTCGTCTGGGCGCTGCCGCAGGTGCTGCGCGACGGTTTCGTGCATTTCGATGGGGAGGAAGACGTGGACGCGTTCGACGACGTGCAGTTTCCGCTCGCGCTGGGGCGCGAGGCCGAAGTGGCGCCCGAGGTCTCGACGGCGATCGTGACCAGCGCCGGCGGCCGCGAGAACCGCAATGCCGAATGGGCCGAGGCGCGGCTGCGCTACGATGTCGGGCCGGGGGTGCGATCGGAGGCGGACATCGCCGCGCTGATCGGGTTCTTTCGCGCGCGAATGGGGCCGGCGCGCGCCTTCCGGCTGCGCGATCCGTTCGATCATGACGGCGTGGATGTCGTGCTGGGGGTCGGCGACGGGAGCGAGGCGCGGTTCCAACTGGTCAAGCGCTATGGCGAAGTGGTGCGGCGGATCACCCGGCCGGCGGCGGGCAGCGTGCGGGTGGCGGTGGATGGCGCCGGGACCGCCGCGTTCACGCTGGAGGCGGGGGGCTGGGTGACGCTCGACGTGCCGCCGGGTGCGGGCGCGGTGGTGACGGCGAGCTTCGCGTTCGACGTGCCGGTGCGCTTCGCCGAGGACCGGCTGAGCGTGAGCCGCGCGACCTATCTGGCGGGGGCGGCGGCTTCGGTGCCGCTGGTCGAGGTGCGCGAATGAGCTGGCTCGACGGCGAGGTCACCACATTGGCCTTGTGCTGGCGGATCGACCGGCGCGACGGTGTGACGATCGGGATCACCGCGCACGACCGCGACCTCGATATTGACGGGCTGGTCTATCGCGCGGCGCCGGGGATGACGCCGAGCGCGATCAGCCGCAGCGCGAGCCTCGACGCCGACAGCATGGACGTGACCGGCGCGCTGACCAGCAATGCGATCGGCGAGGCGGATCTGCTCGCCGGGCGCTGGGACGGTGCCCGGGTGGAATTGTTCGCGACCGACTGGCGCGACGCGACCGTGCGCGTGCCGCTCGGCGAGGGGACGATCGGGGCGGTGGAGACGCGGAGTGATGTGCTGACTGCCGAATTGCGCGGGCGGGCGGCGGCGCTCGAACGGCCGGTGGTCGAGGAGACCTCGCCCGAATGCCGGGCGATGCTGGGGGACCGGCGGTGCCGCGTGGCGATGGCGGGGCGGAAACGCTTCGCGCGCGTGCTTGCGGCAAGCGATGCGGTGCTGACGCTCGATGCCGTGGAGCCGGTCGCCAATGCCTATGGCGGCGGGCGGCTCCGCTGGTTCGGAGGCATGAATTCGGGGCTGGAGGATGCCGTCGCGCGCTCGGAGGGCGCGACGCTGACCTTGCGGCGGCCGCCGCGCTTCGCTGCGGTCGGCGCGCTGGTCGAGGTCGAAGAGGGGTGTGACAAGAGGCTGGCGACCTGTGCGGGGCGGTTCGGAAACGCCGTCAATTTCCGCGGCGAGCCCTATCTGCCGGGGATCGACCTGCTGACGCGCTATCCCGGGGCATGAGCCCAAGCGAGCGCGCCGTAGCGGCGGCGCGGGATGCGATCGGCGTGCGGTTCCGCCTGCACGGGCGGGAGCAGGACGGGCTCGATTGTATCGGGCTCGCCGGGCTGGCGCTGCAGGCCGCAGGCGTCGAACTGGCATTGCCGACCGGTTATGCCCTGCGCAGCAATGATGTCGCGCGGATCGTCGCGGCGGTGGAGGCGGCGGGGTTGGTGGCGGTTGGCGAAGGTCGCGACGGTGACCTGTTGCTGCTGCGCGCCGGGCCAGGGCAGCTGCATTTCGCGATCCAGAGCGGGCACGGGATGATCCACGCCGACGCGATGCTGCGCCGCGTGGTCGAGCGATGCGAGATCCCCTGGCCGGTGCTCGGCCGCTGGCGATGCCGAGGAGACTGACATGGCGACGGTGGTATTGACGGTCGCCGGCACGCTGATCGGCGGGCCGGTGGGCGGCGCGATCGGCGGGATGATCGGCAGTGCCATCGACCGCGAAGTGCTGTTCAAGCCCAAGGGGCGCGAAGGCCCGCGGCTGACCGAGTTGCGCGTGCAGACCTCGTCCTACGGCACGCAGATCCCCAAGATCTTCGGGACGATGCGGGTCGCCGGATCGGTGATCTGGGCGACCGACCTGATCGAGCATCGCAGCAAGCAGAGCGGCGGCAAGGGCCGGCCGAGCACGATCGGCTACAGCTACACCGCGTCGTTCGCGGTGGCGCTGTCGTCGCGGCGGATCGCCGGGGTCGGGCGGATCTGGGCCGACGGCAAGCTGCTGCGCGGCGCGGGCGGCGACTTCAAGACACGCAGCGGCTTTCGGCTGTACCTCGGCAGCGAGGACCAGGCGCCCGATCCGCTGATCGCCGCGGCGGAGGGGCTGGCGGCGACGCCGGCGCATCGCGGCATAGCCTATGCGGTGTTCGAGGATCTCGAACTCGCCGATTTCGGCAATCGCATCCCCTCGCTGAGCTTCGAAGTGATCGCTGATCCCGCACTGGCGGCGGGCGCGATCGCGGCGGAGCTGGCGGGCGATGTGCTTGCGGTGCCGGACGATACGGTAGCGCTGGCCGGGTTCGCGGCGTCGGGCGCGAGCGCGCGCGCCGTGGTGGAGACGCTCGCTGGGGCGGCGGGCGGCTGGTTTCGTGCCGACGGCGATGCTTTGAGCCTGATACGGGGCGGCGGCGCGGCGCTGCCGCTCAGCGATGGCGGGGCGGCAGAGGCGCAGGGCGGGCGCGGGCGCCGCGACATCGCCGCGGCGGAGAGCGCGCCGCGGACGCTGACGCTCGCTTATTACGAGCCGGCGCGGGATTATCAGGCGGGCGTCCAGCGCGCGGTTCGTCCCGGCGCCGGGGTGCGCGAGGCGCGGATCGAACTCGCCGCGGCGATCGACGCCGACAGCGCCAAGGCGATGGCCGAGGCATCCTTGACGCGGCTCGACCTCGAGCGCGAGCGGCGGACGCTGGCGCTGCCCTGGGGGGCGCTGGCGACGCGGCCGGGCGAGCGCGTGACGATCGCGGAGGCGCCGGGGCTGTGGCGCGTCGATCGCTGGCGGCTCGAGAATATGGTCGTGCTGCTCGAATGCGTCGCGGTTGCGCCGGCCACGCCGACCCCGGCGGCGAGCGGCGGGCGTGTGCTGGGCGCACCCGATCTCGCGATCGGCGAGACGGTGGTCCATGCCTTCGAGCTTCCGCCGCTGGGGCCGCTCGCCACGGTGCCGCAGCTCGCGATCGCGGCGGCGGGAACCGGGCCAGGCTGGCGCAGCGCGGCGTTTCTCACCAGCGTCGATGACGGTGCGAGCTGGGTATCGGCGGGCGCGTCGGCGCTGCCGGCTATACTCGGGCAGGTGGTCGTGCCTCCGGGCGCGGCGCCGGCGCAGCTTGCCGATCGAATCCATGCGGTCGTGGTCGAGCTCGCCAACGGTGCGATGCTGTTGCACGACGCCGATGACGCTGCACTGGCGGCGGGCGCTAACCTGGCAATGGTCGGCGACGAGCTGCTCCAATTTGCCCGGGCCACGCCGCTCGGCGGGCGGCGCTGGGAATTGCGCGGGCTATGGCGGGGACGCCGGAGCACCGAACCGGCGATCGGCGGGCAAGCGGCCGGCGATCGCTTCGTGCTGGTCGATGCCGAGACGTTGACCGTGTCGGACCTGCCGCTGGCGGCGATCGGCGGGACGGTGCGGGTGCTTGCGCAAGGTGTCACCGATGCGGAGGCCGCCGAGGGGGTGGCGCAGGTGCGGGGCCTGGGGGTGGTTCCGCCGGCGCCGGTGCACTTACGCGCGCGGCTGCTCGGCGACGGCACCACTGAGATCGTCTGGACGCGGCGCAGCCGGAACGGCTGGGATTGGATCGACGGCGTCGACGCGCCGCTCGGCGAGGAAAGCGAACGCTACCGCGTCACGCGCACGCGCGCGGTGGGAGATGTCGACACGGTCGAGACGAGCACGGCGCGGGTCGTGCTCGATCCCGAGGAGCGCGCCGCGACGGTGAGGATCGGCATTCGCCAGATCGGCGCGCATGGCCTGTCGCCTATGGCGATCCTGGAATTGCCGATAGCGGGAGAAGCATAATGACCGAGACTGCGACGCCGCGCCTGGCGCTGCCTTTGCTCCAACCGGGGCAGGCGCAGAAGGAGATGACCTGCAACGAGGCGTTGGCGCGACTCGATTTCGTCGTGCAGGGCGCGATCGTCGCGACGGGGCTGAACGTGCCACCGGCGAACCCGGCATCGGGGAAGTGCTGGATCCTGGGGGCCGCACCCGAAGGATCATGGGCCGGACATTCGCATGCCGTCGCCGGCTGGACGGCCTCCGGCTGGATTTTTATCGCGCCCGAGGAAGGAATGCAGCTCTGGCTCGGCGCGGACCAGGGCAGCGCGCGCTTTTCAGAGGGGCAATGGCACCTCGGAAAACTGCACGGAAAAGTTTTTGTCGAAGGAGACCAAGTGGTTGGCACGCGCGGTGAACCGATCGCGGAACCGAATGGGGGGATGACGGTTGATGCCGAAGCGCGGGCAGCGATTGTTTCGGTGCTGGAAGCATTGCGCGCACATGGTTTGATCGAGCGAGGTTAAACCTGTGACGTTCATGCAACAGTCCCCGGTTTTGTGTGCTTGCGCAGAAACTTTCGTTTCGGTAGTGAGTTTGTCGCTGTCCGTAGTGACAACTTTGAAAGGGGATTAAAATGCGGAAGCTTGCCGTAACTCTGGCACTTGCGACGACCGCGCTCAGCACGCCCGCACTTGCACGCGATGATGCATGGTACGTGGGTGTCGAGGGCGGCGCCATGCTGGTCGAAGACATCGATTGGGACGTTGGTGCTGCAATCGACAGCACGACCGTCGACCACCGCGCCGGCTATGACGTCGGTGGCACCGTGGGTTATGACCTCGGCGTGTTCCGCCTCGAAGCCGAAGTCGGCTATCGCTCGGCGGGCGTGACCGGTCTGCGCTCGACCACCACCATTCCGTTCGTCAATGCAGCCGGCGGCACGTCGTTCGCACCGGGCGGCACCTATGACGGTGCCGGCGGTCGTACCTCGGCGCTGAGCTTCATGGTCAACGGCCTGTGGGACTTCGGCGACGACGATGGCGTCCAGGGCTTTGTCGGCCCCGGTCTCGGCGTCGCGCGCGTCAAGACCCGCCTTGCCCTGAACGGCAATGGCAATGGCATCGACGATTCGGACACGGTCGTCGCCTGGCAGGCGATCGCGGGTGTCCGCGCGCCGATCAACGACAACATCGACGTGTCGCTGAAGTATCGCTTCTTCAACGCACCGGGTGTCGAGCTGGTCGATATCGGTGGCCGCAACTGGTACGGCCGTTTCCGCTCGCACAGCATCATGGGCGGCCTGACCTTCAACTTCGGCGCGCCTGAGGAAGTTGCACCGGTCGTTGAGACCCCCGCGCCGCCGCCGCCGCCGCCGGTCGCTGAGCAGCCTGCTCCGCCGCCGCCGGTCCAGTGCACCCCCGGACCGTACATCGTGTTCTTCGACTGGGATAAGTCGGACATCACGCCGGAGGCTTCGAGCATTCTCGACAACGCCATCAGCAACTACCAGAACTGCGGTAACTCGCAGGTCATGCTGGCGGGCCACGCCGACCGTTCGGGTTCGGCGAGCTACAATGTCGGTCTCTCGCAGCGTCGTGCCGATGCGGTTAAGGCCTATCTCTCGGGCCGCGGCATCTCCGACGGTGTCATCTCGACCGAAGCGTTCGGTGAAAGCCGTCCGCGCGTCGAGACTGCCGACGGCGTCCGCGAGCTCCAGAACCGCCGCGTGGAAATCATGTACGGCCCGGGCTCGGGTCAGTAAGCCACGCAGGTTCTTCGGGACTGCAAGGAACAAGGGGAGGTCGGGAAACCGGCCTCCCTTTTTCTTTGTGCGGCCCAGGCCCCGAGCGGCCGCTTCGTTTCTGTGCCGCCTTGTTGTATAGCGTGCTCGAAGGAGCGCTGATGGCCGCCTGGTCTGCCGAGATTGCCAACGAATTCATCCGCCGCGCCGCGGCCGAAGGGCGCGCGCTCACCCAGATGCAGCTCCAGAAGCTCGTCTATATCGCGCATGGCTGGAACCTCGCGATCAACGGCGACAAGCTCACCCGCGACGACCCGCAGGCCTGGGACTATGGCCCGGTCTATCGCGACTTGTGGAATGCGCTGCGCAGCTATGGCCGTGCGCCGGTGACCCGCGAGATCCGCAACGGCGAGTATCTTCCCGAGATCGTCGACGACGAGACCGCCGCCCTGCCTGCGCGTGCGCGACTGGACGCGGACGAAGCCGCGATCATCGACCGGGTCTATCAGAGCTATGGCCGCTTCCATGCCTTCAAGCTCTCCGCGCTGACGCACGAGCCCGATACGCCGTGGACCGACGTCTACGCCGAAGGCGATGGCCGCTTCCAGACCATCGCGCCCGACATGATCCGCCGGTATTTCCTTGACCTTGCCGCCCGCCAGGCCGCCTGAGCCGACGCTCGACGCGATCGATGCCGGGACCGCGTTGGTCGAGGCGAAGACGCGCCCCGACCTCAACGACCTGCGCGAGAGCGAGGAACTCGAGGCGGTCCGGCTGCGCAACCGGCTGGCGCGCTCGCAGATCAAGAACGTCAAGGCCGACCGGCGGATGCGCAAGACCTATGCGGGGCGCATCCTGCTGTATCTCGAACTCTATTCCAGCGCGGTCGGCATCATGGTGCTCGGCTCGGGCTTCCACGTGGCGGGATTCGCGCTGCCGGTCGAGATCCTCGCGACGCTCGTCGGCAGCACCGCGGTCGCGGCGATCGGGCTGGTCGGCTTCATCGCGCGCGGCCTGTTCCGCACGCCGCCACCGGATCCTGGGCAGCTTCCCTGAGCAACGCTAAGACGCAAAAAGTTCTCGGGCGCTTTCGCCCCCAGTTGCAGTCGTTCGACGCTGGCACAGCGGATTCCAGAAGCGACAGACAGCAACCTGCCAAGGGGTATTTCCGGGTCTGAAAAGGGTTGTTGCCGATGCTAACGGCAAACAGGATATGTCGCGCATGATAGCGCGCTCGATCCTTGCAGGCTTCCTGATAGCACCGTGCGCATGTGCCGTACCGACAGAGCGAGCGCTTCCGCCTTGTTGGGTGAATAAGTCCTACAAGGATGGCGATCGGGTTTCCGGCAGGGTGACCCTTCTCATAAGTGACGAGGCAGATTGGGTATCGGACGGTCCTTCGATAAGCGTGTCTCCCCTGACGTGCGAGAACGGGTCATTTCGCGTATTGAACCCGCCATCCAATCTGATGAAGCTCCGAAAGGCATTTCATGAGAAGCGCCCAGTGTTCGGTAGCGTCTATGACGCAGATATACGCGGAACGGTTCGGCTGATCCGGCCTGCGAGCCACATCAAGTCCGAAGATGACAGCCCCTTCTCACTCGAAATTTCAGAAGCGCGCAATCTGGTGAGCATCCCGCAGCCTCGCTGGTGGAACTCCCCGGCCGGCGCGTCGGTGCCTGCAACTGACCGTTAGTCGATTGATGCCGTTGAAGCGTCTGTCAGCTTCCCACCCAACGTCGGCCCTTCAGCGCTCGCGCCGGTAGCGGTAGGTCCTGCGGACACGGCCTAGCCGGCGGGCGCCTCTGCAACCAGCGCCGGGACGAGCCAGGCGGGCGGGGGGGCGTCGCCGAGCGCTTCGACGCGGCGCAATTCCACCATCACGCCGAGCTCGGGATAGACCGCGCGGGTGCGGTCTCCCGCCTCGCCGAGCGGGGCGACCACTAGGCGCCGGTTGACCTTGGCGCGATAGTGCATGCGCGCGGTGTTTTCCTGGCCGACATAACAGCCCTTGGTGAAGCTGACTCCGTTCAGCTCGGCGGCATTGGCCTCGAGCCAGAGCGTCTTGTCCTGGCCGAGCTCGGTTGCGCCCTCGGTCACGCCCAGGGCAAGGCGATGTGCCTGCCATCCTTGGGCAGGCGCGCCGCCGGGGGGTCCGAGCCAGCGGCGCCCGAGTTCGGCCAGGCGGGGGTCGGGGACGCCTTGCGCACCGTCGAGCGCCCAGTGCACGCCGCCCTCGACCGGCTCGATCGTTATCGCGCGGCGCAGGCGATAGAGCGTCAGGCGGCGGGCGAGGGCGTCGCGTTGCTCCGCCTCGCAATCGATCAGGATCGCCTCGCCATCGGCCCAGAGCAGGAAATCGAACAGCGCCTTGCCCTGCGGCGTGAGCAGGCCCGCCCATTGCGGCGCACCGGGCGTGACCAGCGCCATGTCCTGCGTAACCAGCCCCTGGAGGAAGCCGCGGACGTCCTCACCGCTGAGGCGCAGCAGCGCGCGGTCGGTCAGCCATGTTGCGGGACTGGTTTCGCTCATGGGGAACAGGTAGGAGCCGAGGACGCACGACGAAAGAGGGCGCCATGATGAACGTCGATCTCAAGCTCAAAGGCGGACGCGTACATCTGCCCGGCGGACCGGCCAAAGTGGATGTGGGGGTCAGCGGCGGCCGCATCGTCGCGATCGGTCAGGTCGGCGACGCGGGCGAGACGGTCGACTGCACCGGGCTCGACGTGCTGCCCGGGGTGATCGACAGCCAGGTCCATTTCCGCGAGCCGGGGCTCGAATATAAGGAAGACCTGGAAAGCGGCAGCCGCGCGGCAGTGCTGGGCGGGGTGACCGCGGTGTTCGAGATGCCGAACACCAAGCCGAATACCGATAGTGCCGAGGCAGTGAACGACAAGCTCGCGCGGGCGAAGGATCGTATGTGGTGCGATCACGCCTTCTATGTCGGCGCTACCAACCACAATGCCGCGGCGCTCGCCGAGCTCGAGCGGATGCCCGGGACGGCGGGGGTCAAGATCTTCATGGGCGCGTCGACTGGCGACCTGCTCGTCTCCGACGACGCCAATCTCGCGCGGGTGCTCGCGTCGGGCAAGCGCCGCGTCGCGATCCATGCCGAGGACGAAGAGCGGATGAATGCGCGGCTCGACGAGCGCGTGGCGGGCGACCCGGCGTCGCATCCGTTATGGCGCGACGACGAGAGCGCGCTGCTGGCGACGCGGCGAATCCTGAGGCTGGCGCGCGCGGCGAAGCGGCGGATCCATGTGCTGCACGTCACTACCCCCGCCGAGCTCGAACTGCTCGGCCAGCACAAGGACATCGCGACCTGCGAAGTCACCCCGCAGCACCTGACGCTGGCGGGCGAGGATGCCTATCCGCGGCTCGGCACCTGGGCGCAGATGAACCCGCCGATCCGCTCGGGCGCGCATCGCGACGGGCTGTGGCATTGGCTGCGCCAGGGCGTTCCCGATGTGATCGGTTCGGATCACGCGCCGCACACGATCGAGGAAAAGGCCAAGGAATATCCGGCGAGCCCGAGCGGCATGCCCGGCGTGCAGACGCTGCTGCCGCTGATGCTCAACCATGTCGCCGAGGGGCGGCTGACCCTGCAGCGGCTGATCGATATGACCAGCGCCGGCCCGCAGCGGATCTTCGGGATCGCCGGCAAGGGGCGGATCGCCGTGGGCTATGATGCCGACTTCACCGTAGTCGACTTGCATGCGCGCTGGACGATCGAGGAAGCATGGCTGGCCTCGCGTTGCGGCTGGTCGCCGTTCACCGGCATGATGCTCACCGGCAAGCCGGTGGGCACGATCATTCGCGGCAACCGCGTGATGTGGGAGGGCGCGCTCGCCAATGCGGCGATCGGAGCGCCGGTGCGCTTCGAGGCAGTCGAATTCGGCTGATCGCAGCGATGCATCCATGAAGGGCCAGCGCTCGTTCATCCGGTCTGTGGTGTCGGCGAGACGGCATGACCTTTGTGCGATCGACACGGATGGAGCGCGGCCGGGCCGCGTTGGGCGCGGCGGCGTTGACGGCGCTGCTCGGCTATGCGCTCGCGGTGGGCCTGGCGCTCGGCAATGGCGCATCGCCCGAGGCGGCGCTCCAGCTGTTCGAGGTTGGCCCGGAGCCGCCTCCACCACCGCGCGAGAAGCTGGCGCCGCACCGCATCCATAGCAGCCGGCCCGAAGGCGCGGCCTCACCGCCCAATCTGCGATCGGAGCCTACCGAGATCGTCGCGCCGGTGCCCGTAATGCCGGTCGCGGTGCCGCCGCCGGTGGTGGCGGCGCCGATCGCCGGGGTCGGAAGCGATCCGTCGGCGGGGAGCGCCGAGGTGGCGGGGCCGGGGACGGGGAGCGGCGGCGAGGGCGACGGGCGCGGTAGCGGTGGCTCGGGCGACGGCGATGGCGATGGCGGCGACGAGACTCCCCCGCGCCGAATTCGCGGCGACATGCGCGACGCCGATTATCCGCGCGGCGCCGCCGAGGCGGGGATCGGCGGAACGGTGAGCGTGCGCTATTATGTCGAGACCGACGGCCATGTCAGCGACTGCGACGTGACGCGCTCCAGCGGCAACGCCGAGCTCGACGCGGCGACTTGCAGCTTCATCGTGCGGCGCTTCCGCTTCCAGCCCGCGCGCGACGGCCGCGGCAGGCCGGTGCCCGCCGCGATCGTCGAGAACCATAGCTGGGAAATCCAGCAGGAGCCTGCCGAGGCACCGCCACGGCGACGACGGTTTGGCTGGTAGGGCGACGGTATCAGCGCGTCATCTATGCGAAATGGAGGCCGATCTCGATCACGCGCGGCGAATAGCGCCTGGATGGTTTGCGGTCATACGTCAGCGTGCCGTTCAAGCCACCAAACATGCGCCGCAGTGCCGCCAGCGATCGCGCCGAGAATGCAGATCCAGTAGCCGTCGGTCGCGGCACCGAGAAGTAAAGTCGCGGCCGGGATTAGTGCACCCAACAAGGAGCCGGCGATGTCGTAAATCGCTGCCTTCTCCAGTCCGGCATGCTCAAGCATGAACGTGAAGGGGATGCCGATGACCAGACTGGCGGTGAACACAAAAACGAAACATACGGCCAGAGGAGATAGCGCGAGGCATAAGGAGGCCATGATGGCGCGTTCACCGGGCACCACGGGGTCAACGATGTTGATGATACCCAACGGCAAGGTGACGATCATGGCAGGGATAGATCCAGCCAAAGTGCCCGCCGCCACCGCCTTCGCAAATGCTCTCATGCACGGCTTGTTGGCGCAGCGGTTGGAACGAGGCAATGCCCGCTAGCAGAGCGATCGCCGACTCGCGGCTTCGTGACTCTTCAACCTAGAGCGAAGCCGATCGCGGCGCCGAGCTGGATGAAGGCGATCAGCATCAGCCAGGTCGAGAAGGGCTGCTTGCGCGTCTTGTGGTGGAAGAGGCGGCGCGCGGCGAAGGCGCCGGGGGTGCCGCCGATACAGGCGAGGAAGAGCAGGTCGGCTTCGGGGATCCGACGCTTGCCGGCGATCGCGCGCTGCTTGTCGTCATGGAAGCGCAGCATCGTCCAGAGATTGACGAGCAGTAGCGCGGGGATCGCATAGGCGAGCATCGCCGCAACATAACCCCTGTGAGGTTAGGGAAGTCCTGCGCCGTAATCAGCGCCGTTTGCGGCTGGGAAACTCGAGCACCTCGGCCGCGGGGCGTGTCGCTGCCACGGCATGCGCGACGCAGCGGAGAAGCTGGTCCTGGCGGAACGGCTTGGCGAGCTTGGGCAGATCCACCGCCGCGCCCTCGGGGAGTTCGGCATAGCCCGACACCAGCACCACCGGCAGCCCGGGCCAGCCCGCCTGTGCCGCCTCGGCAAGCTGCGCACCGGTCATCTCGGGCATTGCGAAATCGGTGACGAGCACGTCGACGCGGTTTTCGCTGAGCAATTGCAGCGCCGCCTTGCCGGAGGTCGCCTGGAGCACGCGGTGCCCGCCATCCTCGAGCATCGCCGCGGTGTTGGTGAGCACCAGCGCATCGTCGTCGACCGCGAGCACCACGAGCTGCGTGCCGAAGCTCGGTTGCTCACTGTCGCCCGTCTCAGCGGGGGCCGCGTTCACCGTTCCGTCCGATACCGGCAGCCAGATCTCGGCGGTGGTGCCCTCGCCAGCCTCGCTTCGCAGGGTCAGCTTGCCGCCGCATTGTTCGGCGAAGCCGTGGACCATCGACAGGCCGAGCCCGGTGCCCTTGCCGATGCCCTTGGTCGTGTAGAAGGGCTCCATCGCGCGGGCGAGCGTCTCGGCGTCCATGCCCTGGCCATTGTCGGTCACCGACAGGCAGACATAGGCTCCTGGCTTCATCCCCGCACCCAGGCCGACCTCCTCCTCGCGTGCGGCGATCACGATGCGCCCGCCATCGGGCATCGCGTCACGCGCATTTACCGCGAGATTGAGCAGCCCGAGCTCGAGCTGCGCGGGATCGGCATGAACGCGCTGGATCACCAGGGGGAATTGGGTGTCGATCCGCACCCCGCCGCCGATCGTGCGCTGGAGCAATTCGGCCATGCCGCGCACCAAAGCGGTGGGGTCGACCGTCTCGAGCTTGAGTTCCTGCTTGCGGGCGAAAGCGAGCATGCGCTGGGTGAGCGTCGCGCCGCGCTCGGCGGCTTTCATCGCATTGTCGATGAATCGCGAAACGTCGGCGCCCTCGGCGAGCTTGCGGCGCGCGAGATCGAGGCTGCCGACGATCGCGGCAAGCAGATTGTTGAAATCATGCGCGACGCCGCCGGTGAGCTTGCCGATCGCCTCCATCTTCTGCGCCTGGTGGAACGCCTCCTGCGCCTGTTCGAGCGCGAGCTGCGACTGGCGCCGCTCGGTCAGGTCGCGGGTGATCTTGGCGAAGCCGATCAGTTCGCCCGAGGGCGCGCGCACCGGATCGATGACGACGCTGGCCCAGAAGTGGGTGCCGTCCTTGCGCACGCGCCAGCCTTCGGCCTCGAAGCGGCCCTGGGTCCGCGCCTGTTCGAGCGCCTTGACCGGAATCCCCGCGGCGCGATCCTCGTCGGTATAGAAATTGGAGAAGTGGCGGCCGATGATCTCATCGGCGCGATAGCCCTTGAAGCGCTCGGCGCCGGCGTTCCAGCTCGCGACCTTGCCGTCGGTATCGAGCATGTAGATCGCGTAATCGGTGACGCTCTGGACGAGCAGGCGGAAGCGTTCCTCGCTGCTGCGCAATGCCTCTTCATTGGCCCGGCGCTCGGTCAGGTCGCGGGTGACCTTGGCAAAGCCGATCAGATTGCCCGCGGGGTCGCGGACCGGATCGATGACGACATTGGCCCAGAAGTGGGTGCCGTCCTTGCGCACCCGCCAGCCCTCGGCCTCGAACCGGCCGACATGTTCTGCGGTGTGCAGCGCGCGGGCGGGGATGCCGGCGGCGCGGTCTTCATCGGTATAGAAGCGCGAGAAATGCTGGCCGACGATCTCGGCTTCGGCATAGCCCTTGAAGCGCTGTGCCCCGGCGTTCCAGCTGACCACCACCCCGGTCGGATCGAGCAGATAGATCGCATAGTCGGTGACGCTCTGGACGAGCAATTCGAAGCGATTGATGGCCGGTTCGGCGCCGGAATCGGAAGCAGCGATGGTGGTCATGAAGTCCCCGCGGGTCCGGCATACGGCCCGGCTCCCGGCGCAAAACGCAACCGTTGAGACTTCGTTCCCAAATATTTGAGTTCAGGCGGTTCTGTGCCTCAGAACGGCAGCCAGCGCTGCTTTTCGCTGAACTTCATGTAGCCGGCGTTGACGCCGAGCCGCCAGCCGACGCCGAGCCGCACCGGGATCAGCACCACGTCGCCGCGGCGCATATAGCTCGCCGAGAAGCCACCGACGAAATAAACGCGGCCCTCGCCCGCCGGGAAGCGCTTGTAGAGCTCCTGGCTGTCGTAGAGATTGTAGACGAGGACGAACACCTTGTTGGCGTCGCCGCCGACGTCGAAGCCGATCGACGGGCCGGTCCAATAGACCTTCCGCTGGCCCTCGACCTTGTGGAACATCTCGCCCGAGCCATAGCGCAGCCCGACGCCGAGCGCGCCCCCGGCCTCGCGCCCGGCGATATAGGCATTGGGCTCGCCCTGATCCTTGAGGATGTTCTCGATGATCCCGGCGAGCCCCGAGGCGCCCTTGCCGAACACGCCTTCCGCCGCGCCGATCAGATCGTCGTGCTGATAGGTATTGGCCTGGCTGCGGGCGTCCATGGCGCCGCGGGTATCGGCGGGCGGCGGGGTCTGGACGGGTTGCGGATCGACCGGGACTTCGCGCGGCACTTCCTGATAGGCGCCCTGATCGATCGGCTGCGGATCGTTCTGCGGCGGGGGCGTCTGCAGGTCCGAATCGATCGCGCTGTTGGGATCGATCGTCGTGATCTGGGCGGAGGCGGGAATTGCGCCGAGCCCGAGCGCGGCCGTCGCCGCCCACAGCATCCAGGTCCGCACGCGCATTCGATCGTTACCCCCGCAAAGTCCAGCTTGGCACGCTAGCCCGCGGCGGATGACGCTGCAATGAACGGGCGACGACGGGAATCGATTTCGCGCCGAGGCGGTTATGCCCGTTGATCGCGCAAAACTCCGTCGCTATAGGCCTCGCTTCGAGCCTCTTGCGGAGACGTGGGTGAGTGGCTGAAACCAACGCTTTGCTAAAGCGTCATACGGGAAACCGTATCGAGGGTTCGAATCCCTCCGTCTCCGCCATCGGCACCATTTTCGGCTCTCGCCAAAAACTCCGAAATACGCTATAAACCCGCAGAAATCAGCGGTTTTTCGTGCCGTTAGATCTCAAGCTATCCGACGATGTCCCAAAAAAGTGTGGGGTAAAGTGTGAGGTAATTCGGCTCACGAAGAGCGTGAGAGGGGTTGGAAGAACGGCAAGCTCAGGCGCAGTGGACCGCGACCTTGAGGACCTACGCGTCCCCCAAGATGGGTGATCTGCTGGTTAGCGAGATTGAGGCCGTTGATCCGCGACGCTTACCAAGCCGGAGACGGCTCGCCGCGTCCGTCAACGCATCGGCACCGGTCTGGACTGGGCTTACGCGAAGGGCTTTCGTACGAGCGAGGCGCCGGTGGCGCTCGCTCTCCAAGGCCTGCCTCGACAGCCCAAAAGGATGGCCACTTCGCCGGATGTCCTATGCGGCCGTACCTTGCCGCGGAGAGCCCGTTCGCTCAACTCGCTTCACTCGCCCGCATGCTCTTGAACGGCACCAAACCACTTTGCCAAGAGCGGCGCCACTTTCGCGCTGTCCAATCGGGTACTTGCCCATGCCACGAAACCATCGGGTCGAAGCAGCAAGGTGGACAAACCTGTCTGGCTCTTCACGTCGGCAATAAGCGTTTGAACCTGGCCTTCGTAGCGGCGGCCAAGCGTCCGTAGCGAAGTGCTGCCCTCGCAATCGATCAGGAGCGCGCGCCCTTTGCGAAGGTGCTCGTTCAAGCGCGTGCCGTCGCTCAGTACGAGATCAGGAGCACTACGCCCGATCAAGGGGTGCTCCGCTCCCAGATTGTAAGACAAACTGACGCCCCAAATTCGCTCGGCGACATAGGTGGCGCCATCTCGCGTGGCGATCAGGTCGCGGACGATAGACCGGAGTGCTTTCGCGCTGCGTTGCGGCCGCATAATTGCAACCTGCGCACGCGACCAGTCGAGCACTTGCTCGGCGACCGGCCGACGCTCGTGCTCGTAACTATCGAGGAGGTCGGGGTCCGCGCCGCGCCGGATCATGGCGGCGAGCTTCCAGCCGAGATTCATCGCATCGCCGATTCCAAGATTGAGCCCCTGCCCGCCCAGAGGCGAGTGGATGTGTGCGGCGTCGCCGGCAAGCAGCACTCGCCCTTTTCTATAATCGGTCGCGAGAAAGGCACGATCTGTCCAGGTGGTAGCCAGGCCGAGCCGCTTTATCGCAACGTGACTGCCAGAGATTCGGTCGAGCACGGCCTGAACATGGTCGCGCGTGACCGCACCGGCACGGTGAAAGGCGCCGCCGTCGAACTCAATCATCCTGATCATACCGGCGTCGTAGATGTAAGTACCAAATTCCGTCTCGTGATATCCAGGTGCCAGCACCTCGGGGCGAGTGAGTTCAATCTCGCCAAAATAGCCGGTGAATTCGGGTTCGGTTCCGGCGAAGCCGAAACCAGCCGCCTTGCGAACTGCGCTGCGCGCGCCGTCGCACCCAACCAGCCAGCAGCCTGCGGCCGTCTTCCGACCGTCGTGAACGACCACCGCATGCTTTGTGGTTTCTATGTCCGTGACAGCGAACCCGCGCCGGATGACAACGCCAAGCGCTCCCGCGCGGTCGGCCAGAACGGCCTCGATGCTCGCCAGGTCCGCCGCGACAGGGCCGGAGAAATTCTGCGAGTGATAGGGCCACTTGGCCTGATCGATCTGGTCCTCGAAGATATCGATGCCGGCGAAGTGCCCCGCGCGCTTTCGTTTCTGGCTCGGCCTCGGGCCCGCAGTTGCGATCGCGTCCACGTCGATGGCCGCTCTGAGAGCCTCGAGCATGCCCCGTCGATCGAAAGCCTCGATGGTCGCCACGGAAAGTCCGCGCAATCCGAAAGGGGCGCGCTTCAGGGGGCTCTCCGGAGCGGGTGCCTTTTCGAGCACCTGCACGGAACAACCGGCGAGACGAAGTTCGCATGCGAGAAACAGACCGACGGGGCCGGCGCCGGCGATGAGCACGTCGTAAGGATCGGCACTGGGGAGGTTCATCATTTTGCTCCATTATCGATGTTCGACCGGAGCGTTTCTCGAAGCGGAGACCCACGCCGACGAACAACTGGACGCCGACAAGCGTCCGCAGTTCGTCGCGGGGATCTCGTGCACGAAGCCAAAGACCAGAGCTTCCGTTACCGGAAGGACTTGGGCTTACCAAACCAAGTCTGCCTTTTCCGACAAAGCCCGTTTAGCGGCGGGCGGGTCGAGGCGCAACGGGTGTGGATCGCTGCGATCCGGTCACGACGCGCAAAGGCGAGGCGCCGATGCCGGTTTCTTACCGTCATACATTTCTCCGCCAAAAGGAAAGATCGAAACGCGCATGGGGTCCCGGGCCGGTGCATGGTGCGCCCGACCACCAATGGCGACCGCCTCGCTATGCTCGAGTCGGTAGCCCCCGTCTGTCACGTCGCGCATAGCCCGCCACCCGCAAGTGATGCGCTTGGCGCGGCCTCTGCCATGGTCCGCCCTGTGGCGACAATTTGGCGCGGAAAGTCGCCTCCGCCGCGCGCTATTTATCCTCGATCACCTTCGGAGGACGCGTTCCATTGCCGAGCCCCTATTTACACCCCGCGATCATCGGAGTCCGCTGGCCGTTCGCCTGGCGACGCGATCAGCAGATTGGATGGCGGCGATCGACGCGCCGCTGCGTTGCCCGGCCGGCAAGGCCGGCAAACGGCCGCTATGCGTGAAAAAAATGTCGCAGGTTGAGGGGGCGCCTTCGGCAACATCCCCGTCCGGCACGACGCACTCCGGCGGAGCTTACGACAGACTGAAGCGCGTCGACGCGCCCTTGAAGGTTACAGGCGCAGCAAAATATACTGCGGATCATCAGCTCGGCGATCTGACGCACGCGGTGCTGGTCTGTAGCCCGATCGCGCGCGGCCGCGTCGTATCTATCGACGTGGAACCGGTTCTTCGCATGCCGGGCGTGCTCGGCATTGTCTCGCATTTGAATGCGGCGGAGCTGCGGGGCGTGCCGGCGCCTGCCTGGCCCATGCAACCCGAAGAGTTGCTCCGGCGTCCGGATCACGGTGCGGCATTATCAATGGCCGATACCACCATCCGTTACGCCGGCCAGGCCGTTGCTGCGGTGATTGCCGACAGTCTGCACCATGCCACCGATGCCGCGCACTCCCTCAGGATCAGCTATGTTGAGGAGGAGCCGATCGTCAGCCTCGGCGAGGGTGAGGATCAAGCGAAGAGTCCGCAGACCGGTCAGATCCCGGGCGGTGAGCCAGCTACATCATCGCGCGGAGACGCGGACGCCGCACTCGCGGACGCGGCGTTCAAAATTTGCGCGACCTACGTCTCACTCGCAGCCCATCATAACCCGATCGAGGCGCCCGCTACGACAGCCTTGTGGAACGACGGGAAACTTCTGGTCTACGATTCAAACCAAGGTCCGCACATCGTCGCGGCTGCGCTCGCGAGCGCGTTTCGCCTCGATACAAAGGATGTGCGCGTCGTCACCAAGTTTGTCGGAGGCGCATTTGGCTGCAAGCTCCAGCTATGGCCGCACGGCTACATAGCGGCCTTGGCCGCACGCCTCGTGAGGCGTCCGGTCAAGCTGGTCCTAACAAGGCCGCAGATGTTCACTTCCGTCGGGCACAGGCCAGCGCTGATCCAGCATCTGGCACTGGGCGCCGATCGCGAAGGCAAGCTAATGGCGATCAAGCACGAAGCCATTGTCAAAACAGGGCTGATCGACGAATATGTCGAAGGCTGTGTCGGGCGCACCCGTACGCGCTATGCCTGCCCGAACGTATCGGTTCGCACGCGGCTCGCGCACTTGAGCCTGCCGGTCGGAACATCGATGCGGGCACCAGGCAAGAGCACCGGCTCGCTTGCGCTAGAATGCGCAATGGACGAACTCGCCGCGGACTTGCGCCTTGATCCGATCGAGCTTCGTCTGCGCAACTTTGCCGAGATCGATCCGGATGCGGAAAAGCCGTGGTCGAGCTCGGCTTTGCGAGAATGCTATGCGGTCGGCGCGACCAGGTTTGGCTGGCGGGCCGGCGGGCAACGCCGCGGGGGCAAAGAGGGCCGGCTGTTGATCGGCCATGGCATGGCCACCGGCAGCTATCCTCGCTACGCCTCAATGGCGACGGCGCAAGTGACTCTCCACAAGTCCGGGCGCGCCACCGTCTCGACCGGAGTCTCGGAAATCGGGACCGGCAACACGACGGTGATGCCGCGGATCGTGGCTGAGGCGTTCGGCCTCCGTGTCGAGGATGTCGATCTTCAATTCGGCGACACTGAACTGCCCTTCGCGCCCCAGGCTGGCGGCTCGCGCATCGTCGCGAGCGTGGGGCGAGCCATTCTGCTGGCGTGCGACGATTTGAAGACCAAGGTCGCGGCAGTGGCAGGCGCGCAAAGCCCGCTGGCTGGCGATGCATGTCTCGAATTGATGAACCGATGCGGAATCGAGACTGCGGACGGCTTCGGCAAATGGTCTCCGGAAGGCCCGCTGCCGGTGAGCGTCGAGAGCAATGCGGCGCATTTCTGCGAAGTTGTCGTCGACCCGAATCACGAGACCATTCGCGTGCGCCGGTTCGTCAGTGCCGTCGACATCGGTCGCGTGCTCAGCCCGGTCACCGCTCGCTCCCAGATCATCGGTGCAGTGACGATGGGCCTTGGGCAAGCATTGTGGGAAGGGACGCACGTCGATGCGCGGTTCGGCCGATACATCAACACCGATCTTGCCGAGTATCTTGTGCCCGTAAGCGCCGATGTTCCTGAGATCGATGTCGCCTTTGTCGGAGTACCGGACCCCGACAGCGGCGTGCTGGGCGCGAAGAGCGCCGGTGAGATCGGCATCGTCGGCGCGGCGGCGGCCGTCGCGAACGCTGTGTACGATGCGACCGGCAGCCGGCCGCGCAGCTTTCCGATCCGTTTCGAAACACTCCGGCACGGAGGATCAGAACTGTGAAGCATTACATCGTTTTTCTGGAGTTCAGTGACACCTTTGAGGCGCGCAGGCCGGAATTTCGCAACGAGCACCTCACAAAGGCATGGGCGGCGGTGGAACGCGGCGAATTGATCCTGGCGGGCGCTCTGACCGACCCGGTGGATGAAGGGATCTTTCTGTTCAAGAGCGAGGGCCCCGCGCCCGCGCGAAAGTTCGTCGACGAGGATCCCTATGTGAACAACGGGCTGGTGCGGAATTGGCGCATCCGTGAATGGGCGACGACGGTGGGTGAACAGGCGTCTTCCATCGTGCGGCCAGAATGATGACCGAGCAAGTGTCGTCCGCGGGAGATACGCCGGGCCCGATCGATGTGTCTCTCATCGTCAACGGAGCGCAGCACAAGATCGCAGTCGACACGCGCGTGACGTTGCTGGATGCACTGCGCGACAGGCTCGGCCTCACCGGCAGCAAGAAAGGGTGCGACCAGGGGCAGTGCGGCGCGTGTACCGTGCTCGTCGAGGGGCGGCGGATCAATAGCTGCCTGTCGCTGGCCGTCATGCACGACGGGGATCAAATCGCTACGATCGAGGGCTTGGGCTCGCTCGAGCAGCTTCACCCGATGCAAGCCGCGTTCGTCGCGCACGACGGGCTTCAATGCGGCTATTGTACGCCTGGCCAGATCTGCTCTGCCGTGGGCATGCTCGATGAATTTGACCGCGGGCTGCCAAGTCACGTCAGCGCCAGCCTCGGTCGGCCGCTGCTTTCCGACGACGAAATCCGCGAGCGGATGAGCGGAAATATCTGCCGTTGCGGCGCCTATCCCAACATCGTTGCCGCAATCCGCGACGTGCTGGAGGCGCAGGCATGAGAGCTTTCACCTATGAGCGGGTATCGACGCCATTCGAAGCTGCCGACGCGTTTGCGCGCACCCCCGGTTCCCGTTTTCTCGCCGGCGGGACCAACTTGGTCGACCTCATGAAGCTTGGCATCGAAGCCCCTGCGCATCTCATCGACATCAACCGCATTGGTCTTGATCGCATCGAGACCTGTGGCGACGGGGGGCTGCGTATCGGGGCGCTCGTGCGGAACTCGGATGTCGCTATCGACGAGCGTGTTCGCCGCGATTATCCCGTTCTCGCACGCGCCCTGCTGTCCGGCGCATCCGGTCAGCTGCGAAACAAGGCATCGGTGGGCGGCAACTTGCTGCAGCGAACGCGATGCGCCTACTTCTATTCCGGCGATCTGCCTTGCAACAAGCGGCGGCCGGGCTCGGGCTGCTCGGCGATCGAGGGACTCTCGCGCTCGCTCGCCGTCATCGGCGGGAGCGACGCGTGCATCGCGACCCATCCCTCCGACATGGCGGTCGCCCTTCGGGTGCTGGACGCCGTAGTCGAAACCGTGCTGCCCGGCGGTGCCACTCGATCGATACCGGTGGCAGACCTGCACGTGCTGCCCGGAACGACGCCGCACATCGAGACGGTTCTCGCAGCCGGCGAACTTATCACCGCGGTCATTCTGCCTGCTCCGATCGGGGGAAAACAGCATTATCTCAAGCTCCGCGACCGCACCTCCTACGCCTTTGCCAATGTGTCGATCGCACTTGTCGCGCATTTCAATGGTCAGGAGCTGAGTGTGGCGCGCGTGGCCTTCGGTGGCCTGGCGCCAAGGCCGTGGCGGGTTGAAGCAGCGGAAGAAGGGCCTCTTGCCGTCGAACCAGCCCGCCGGATTGCCGAGGTGGCGCTGCGTGAGGCGAAGCCGACGGTACAGAATGAATATAAGCTTCCGCTCGCCGAGCGCGCACTGTCGGCACTCATCGACGACGCGCGCAATGCCGAGATCGACCGGCGCACGTTCGATCGCTGAGCCGACCAGGGACGGCGCAATGCCAGAAACTGGGTATCAGCTGCCAATAGCGTTCGCCGGTTTTCGAGCGTACCGACATTGGTGATGCCGATGGGGGTAGGTGCCTGCTTCACGCCCGACGCAAGGCCGAGCAATGGCGGTCCTACCTTCGAAGGACGGGACGGCGTCGCGTCTCTAGGACCGAACCGACAACACCGGCGTGCGCTCGCATCTGCTCCATCCAACATCCCATATGTGGGCAAGCTGTCGGTAAGCATCCGTGTCACTGGCGGGGGGGTTAAGCGGCAGCGGCCGGATGGGTTCGCCCTGAGCGGCGATCACGTCGCCGCCTGGGTATAGACTGGGCGGGGATCAGATCGGCTCAGACCTTGGCAATAGGCACCGGATCGTCAACTCGATAGGCTTCAGGGTTCGACATCGACGGCTCGGGAGGCTGCTGCAGCCCGCGCAAGGCGGCCACTCCAACCGCGGGCGCTGATCCGGGATGGAGCGGCGACCGCTTGCGTCGCCTTTCCTGATCCTCAGCGACGACTTCAGCAAGGATCGAGATCGCCAGAGTCATCGGGTCACGCGCAGAGCGTATCACTCCCACCGGACTTCGCACCCGGGCGACGTCGGCCGGTTCGACGCCCCGGTCGGAAAGTCGCTGCAATCGCGCCCGCCGCGCAAGATCGCCGCCGATGCTGCCAATGTAGAACGCTTCCGTCGCTAACGCCCAAAGAAGGATCTCCTCCTCCCATTCATGGTCGTGGAAGAGGAGAATGATCGCAGTGCAGGCGTCGGCTGTGCAACCGGACGGTGGCTGCCCCAGTGCCAGCCCCGGCCCACCGGCGACCCGCATATCGGTTTCGATCCCGGCGGCATTTGCGAGTCGGACGAGCGCGCGGAGCTCCGGACCGCTTCCAAACGCGAGGATGCGCAGCGCCGGCTCGAAGGTGCGCATGCTGGAGCCGAAGGCTTCCGTGACGGGTAGCGTCAGTGCCGCAGGTCGACGCGCGTCCAGTGCCTTGCAGACCTGTTCGATCTCCGCCCGGTTCGGGAAGGGATCAACAAGGACGTCGATCCCGGCGCCACACGGCAGTCGAAAATCGATCCACGGCGATCCCGCGCCGTAACGCAGCACGACCGGCCCGCCCGCCGAGCGGGCTGCTGCGGCCTGCAAGGCAAGTTCGCGCTCGAGGCACCCGTCGCTGAGACTTCCGGCGAATTGATCATCCTGCGTGATTGCGAGCTGAGCCCCGGGCGCACGCGAAAAGCTGCCATCTACGCGCATGATTGTGCACAATGCGCCGGGCGTGGTGCGCAGCAGGCGAAGGGCCGCCTGTTCAGCGGTATTCGGCACAGTCGCTGTCATTCTGCAGAATGCGCAAGTTCAGTCGGTTGGGGCGCCGCAACGCAGCCGCAATCGTCGACGCCGACGTGCGCGCCACCGCCACGCGGCGGATCGAGAGCCCGAGACGTGATAAGGCGAGCCCGTAACTATTCGTACGCATAGTCGCGCGACGCCTTCCCTGCCTGCTTGTCGCGACGCAGCAGTACATGGAACTGCCCTCCTGTCCGCCTCCAAAACGTCGCGCCTGCGCGGAGACAAATTCACGCGCCACTGACGGTGCATCCTGGCGCTCTGTCACTATGTCAGAAAGCCTCCACGCTACCCGAGCAAAATGGGTCTGGTTACCTTCTATCGCCAAGCGAGGTGCGCGTCGGCCGCTTGACTACATCTGTAATCGTCGACTACGATTGTAGTCATAGGTGAAAGATGAAGGATATATACAATGTACTATTACGATGGACGGTTGGTCCGAGACAATGCCAAGCTTTTTCGGCGCGGTACTCCGACGCACAGGTGAATAACGCGCGAATTATTCGAAGCACTGATCTGAGGGGCACGTTAGTATGTCAACTAGGATCACGCCAGACGATACGATTATACGTTAATATTCGAAAATATGTTGATAGGCACGCTTCATTGAATCTGATTTTATTGCAGGCTATCAGCATAAATAGGCATTTCATATGGTCGTTCTTTGCGTTGGCAATGCTGTCAGGTGGATCTTTGACCGAAGCATCGGAAGTCGACGATCCTCGCATCGTGGTCAGAACGTCTGACCTGGATCTAACGACAAAGGGCGGCCAAGCACATCTGGACAGACGAATACACGCAGCCGTAGAAATCTTATGTCCGCCGCACAGTGCTCTTGAACAATTAAGTCCGGCTTCCGAGTGCAGGCGACGCGCCTATCGAAAAGCTGCGATCCAGCGGAAGCAAGCCGTTGCCGAGGCGGTCAAGGCCCGCAAGGCTTCCGAGGCTGAATCGGAACGGACCAGCCGCTGACCGGACAAGATCCGCAAGGCTGAGACCGAGCTGGCAAAAGCGACCCGTCCGCTGCGCCCAGCTCGATACACCCGAATGGATGGCTCGTGCTCCGACACTTCGCCATCAGCCATGCAGTGAAGGAACGGAACCGATGAAGGCCATGATACTCGACGCGCCGGGCGGACTCGACCGGATCCGGCTGACGCAGCTCGAGGATGCGCGCGCGCCCGGCAGGGGCGAGATCCGCATCCGCGTTGCAGCAAGTACGCTCAACTTTCACGACTACCACGTGGCCACAGGCGCTTCCCCAAGTGCAGACGGGCGCGTGCTGCTGCTCGACGGAGCAGGAACGGTCGACTCGGTGGGCCAGGATGTAACCGACTTTGCGCCTGGCGATGCAGTGGTGAGCACCGCTTTCCCGCAATGGCGTTCCGGTCCCCCAAAGGTCGACGACTTCTCGCAAACGCCTGGCGACGGCGTCGATGGTCTCGCTTGCGAATTGTTCACAGCCTCGGCGGCGGGGTTCACCCGCGCTCCCTGCGGGTACAGCATGGCCGAAGCTGCGACTATCCCGACCGCGGGCGTCACCGCATGGCGCGCACTTGCAGTCAACGGCCCGCTGCGGCCCGGCGACACCGTTCTGGTCCAGGGTTCCGGCGGCGTCTCCATTTACGCGCTCCAGATCGCGAAGGCGCTGGGTGCGACGGTGATCGCCACCTCATCGTCGGATCGCAAGCTCGACCGGCTGCGAGAACTCGGCGCCGACCACCTGATAAACTACCGCGAGGAGCCCGAATGGGGGCGACTCGCTCGCGCATGGGCGGGCGCAAGGGGAGTCGACCATGTCCTCGACGTGGGCGGCCCTGCGACGCTCGCGCAGTCGATCGAGGCAGTGAAGATCGGCGGCCATGTCGCGATGATCGGCACCCTTGGCGGCTTCGACGCCATGCTCCCGGTGATTCCCGTGCTCGCCCGGCAGATCAGGATCCAGGGTTGTCTCAACGGCAGTTGGCAGGATCAGGCGGACTTCGTCGAATTCCTCGGCCAGCACCAGATCAGGCCCGTGATCGACCGTAGCTTCCCTCTGGAAGCACTTGCCGAGGCGTTCCGCTACGAAGAGTCCGGCGCGCACTTCGGCAAGATCGTGATTGAGATCCAGCCAAATCCCCTTCGCGCCTGATCTCAGCCCCAGGCTCATCAAAGGCGACACCGAGATGATGATAACGTACCGACCGGCCCGTGCGGAGGACGTCCCGACGATCACCGCACTCGTTGCCCGCTCCATCCGGGCGCTGCACTCGGAAAGCTACGGGGCCGATTTGATCGAAGAAGCGATCCGTCACGCTTATGGGGTCGACTGGCAGCTTGTGCGCGATCAGACCTACTTCGTGGCCGAGGCCGAGGGCCGTGTCGTCGGCGCCGGCGGATGGAGTTTTCGGCACACGCTGGCCGGAGCGCACGGACCGGATGATCTTGCCGCGCCGACGCTTGACCCGCTGATCGATGCTGCACGTATCCGCGCCTTCTATATCGATCCCGCATGCGCGCGCGCCGGAATTGGCCGCGCACTCTTGCAGAAGTGCGAAGCCGCCGCCGCGCAGGCGGGTTTTCATAGTGCCGAACTCACCGCAACGCTCCCGGCCGTGCCGTTCTACGCTTCCGCGGGGTACCATGAGATCGGCCCCTTTGATCTGCCACTTCCCAGCGGAGCAATTCTCTGCCTGAAGCTGATGCGAAAGGTCTGGCAATCCGGCACGGCGTAATGCCTCCCGACCGGCGGCGCGCGTGAAGGTGGTAATGTGTGACGGTGCCTCAAACGCCTCGGTCCGCACGGTGACGGTATCTCCCGAAGCAACGTCGGCGCCGCCGACGGATTGAGGATCGGACGAGCCCGCGCCTGCAGCGCCGGCGGCATCGCGGTCCGTCGCCGGCCTGAAGCGGCAACCCCGATTGTTCACGCTCAGAGCCCGCGAAGGGACGCGCGCGTCAAAAGTTCGCGCGCAGTCCGATGCCGAAGGTCTGGTCGCTAAGGAAGAAGGAACGCGGCCTCTCGGACACCGTAAACACTTCGGTGCCGCGCTGGTTCGTGATGTTCGACACGTCGACGAAGAGCGAGAGGCTTTTCCGCAGCTCATAAGTCGCGCTCGCGTCCCATATGCCGAAGGAGCGGCGGGTCTGAGGCAGGTTCAAGGCGCCGCCGGGGTTGAGATTGACCGGGTAGCTTTCGCGCCAGTTATACGCCAGCCGCGCGCGGAAGCCGCCTTTCTCATAAGTGAGCGTCGCATTGTAGGTGCTCGGCGACAGGCCCGACAACGGCTCTTTGCGCCGCAGCGTGGAATTATACCGGTTCGAGTTGATCTTCGTATAGCTGAACCGTCCACCCAGTCCGCCGAGCAGCCCTGGCAGGAAGTCATATTGCTGCTGATATCCGAACTCCCACCCGTCGAGCTTCGCCTGGTCGGCGTTGACGAGCTGATCGATCAGGAAGGTCTGACCATCGATGACTTCGGGAAGTGACACGCGCTGATAATAGCCGTCGATGTCCTTCTTGAAGTAACCGACATACACGAAGCCCGGCCGGCCGAAATACCACTCCACTGTACCGTCATATTGATGCGCCTTGTACGGCATCAGGTTGGGATTGCCTCCCGAGCCGCGATTCTCGTCATAGTCCAGGGTTCTGGTTGGCGACAGATCGAGGAAGCTCGGTTTCGACATCACCTGCGAATAGGCGGCGCGGACCACGAGGTTTGGCGTGATCCGCAAGGCAAGGTTTACGCTGGGCAATGCCGCGCTGTAGCGGCGATCGATGTCCACCGGCTCGAACTCTCCGGTCGTCGGAGCAGTGCGGAAGCCATTGGCTTCCTGTTTGGTGGCAACGAAGCGGACACCGACATTGCCGGTGAGGCGCATGCCCGCAATCTCCTGCCGGATCTTCGCCATCACATAAGCCGCACGGGTGGTTTCGGCGAAGGAATAAGCGAGCAGCGGCTCGATCGCAGGGAAATCCGCCGGAATGCCATAGGCCTCAAGCAATCCCTTGAACTCGCGCACGGAGTCAGGCGTGGGCCGGAGCCAGACCGTGTCGGTCAAGGCGAAACGATTGTCGAAAAGATTGTCTGGAGTCGGCGCGAGAATATCGGTCAGCGGCGAGGCGGGCGTACGGCCGATCAGGTTGATTCCTTCGTCGAAGCCGATGCGGTCCGCGGTGCGACTGGTGAAGCGCACGCCCCATTGCAGCGCCTGGACGATTGGCAAGTCGAGATCCCAGGTCGCGTCGAGCCGCGCGGCTTTTTCGACACCCTCGTTTGGATAATTGTAGGTCGAGATGCGGTCGGGCCGATAGCCTGCCGGATCGAGCAGGTCGATGCCCTGATAATCATAGAAGGGCGTCTCGGGTCGCAGGTCCATCACGTAGAGCGGCGCGATGCCGCCGACGGTGAAGTCGCGCCGCATCTCGTTCTTGGTGCTGCGCAAATAGCTTAGATCCAGCGCCGCGTGCATCCGGCCCCGGTTCAGTTTCACGCCGGCAGCAGCCTGCCAGACCGAGTTCTTCTCGTCCTGAATGTAGCTGGTCACCTGGAACGGCACGTTCCGGAACGTACCCGATTGGAATGTCAAATTGTCCGGCCGCACCGTATAACCCGACTGGAGCGCCGCCCGCGCGCCGTAGCGGGTCTCGTTCAACCGCGCCGCGATGAACGAATGGTCCTGCGTACCAGAGTAACTGTTGTAGATCCCGTCGACATAGATCTCGAGCCCCGGCTGCTTGTACTGGATCCGGCCGCCGACGGCCCACCGTTCGAACTCGCCCAAAGAATAGCGCGTGGTCAGCGTCGTCGGAACATAGATGCTGTCAGCTGGATTGTTGTTGTTGGTGAGGCCGTCACCGCTGCGATCGACGAGGTTCCGCCGGTCCGCGAACGCATCCACCGCGAGCCGGTCGGTGCGGAAGTCGCGACGATCATACAGCCCAGATATCAGCACGCCCAGCTTTCCGTCACCGACTGACCAGTTATTGCCGAGAAGGCCCGAGAGGCTGGGATTCACGCTGTCGCTGAGGCGGCGATAGATGCCGCGCACCGTCGCGGATCCGATTGGTCCCTTGAGGTCCGCGGGACTGCGCAGCCGTACGTCAACCGTTCCGCCAAGGCCGGCCTCGATCTGGTCGGCCTGCGGGCTCTTGTAGACATCGACCCGGCCTACCAGGCCTGCAGGGATCTCGCCGAGATTGAGCGAGCGTCCGACGCCGCTGAAGATGGATCGTCCGGCCAGCGAGGTAGTGATCTGGTTGAGGCCTCGCACGCTGACGCCCGATCCCTCGCCGGTGAATTCGTTGCGATCGAGCGCAATTCCCGGGACACGCTGCAGCGCCTCGGCGACGTTGAAGTCCGGAAGCGCGCCAATGTCTTCGGCCACGACGGAATCGACGATCTGGTCGGACTCGCGTTTGGTGTCCTGCGCCGATCGCTCGCTTGCGCGTGCGCCGACGACGATAATCTCCTCCTCCGACGCTGCGGCCGGTGGCACCTCCTGCGCCACGGCTGGCGCCTGTGCCCAGCCAGGACCGGCATGAACGATCGCTAGCAAAGCTCCTGAACACAGCAGCCGCACATTTCCCGGCATCGCTCTCTCCCTTGTGAGGCGCACCTGACCTTTTGATCATCGCTGTCGCGCCTTTAGCAGATTGGTATGATCAATCGTCTAATTGGTCAAGCCATCTCCACAAATGAAGGGAAGTTTGGTCAGGCCTTTCCTGTCTGCCTCGTTGCCGATCCGGAGCGGTGATGCCGTGGTCGTGAAGCTGGTTGGCACGACGCCGTTGGTGCCAGGCCGGATGGACGCCAATCAAAAATGGCCTTTCCAAAGCGCTTGCAGCGTTGCCGAAGAACGTAACTCTTCTGGGTCAGGCCGATCTGAGGTCGACAAACAGACCGGATAATCAGTCCGGAAGCCCCGGCAGGAGCTTGTCGAGCGTGATCGGAAAATTCCGCACCCGTACACCAGTCGCATTGAAGACAGCATTGGCGACGGCCGCACCCGATCCGCAGACCCCGAGTTCTCCGACGCCCTTGGCGAAGAGCGGGTTCGCGGCGTGGTCGCGCTCCTCTAGAAACAGCACGTCGATGTCGGGAATATCGGCATGGACCGGGACGTGATATTCTCCAAGATCGCGGTTCACGACCTTGCCGGTCCGCGGATCATGGACAAGGTCCTCGGTCATCGCTCCACCGATACCGAAGACAATGCCGCCGATCGCCTGAGAAGTCGCCGTCTTGCTGTTGAGAATGCGTCCGGCCGCGAACACGCTGTTCCAGCGTCTGACCCGGATTTCGCCCGTTATCGCATGCACGCCCACCTCGCAGAAATGCGCGCCGTAGGAGCATTGGCTGAAGCGCGCATTGCTCTCGCCCGGCGCCGACGCGCCTTCGACTACCATGCCGCCTCCCACAAGGTCCGCGAGCCGCCGCCTGGTGGCGCCGGAGATCAACATGCCGTCCTCCAGCTCGACGGTGTCGGCCGGAACTCCGGCGGCCTCTGCCAGCATCGACCGTAATTTCTCGCAAGCCGCATATACTGCCGAGCCGCTGGTCGTCGCTCCCCAGCTCCCGCCCGAACCGGCGCTGGCCGGGTCATCGGTGTCGCCCAGCCGAACGTCGACATCCGCAATTGCGACGCCGAGCAGGTCGGCGGCGATTTGCGCGAGGATGGTGTAAGTGCCCGTGCCGATGTCGGTCATCTCCGTCTGGACGACAACCCGACCATCGTCCCCGATCCGGACGCGGGCCTTGCTGGGGCCGAACAGGTTCCCGCGAGCCGCGGCTGCCATGCCGTGCCCCACCAGCCACTCGCCATCGCGCAATCTGCCGGGTTCCCGGTTGCGCGACGTCCAGTCAAACCGCTCGACGCCGGCACGCAGGCACTCGGCGAGGGACCTGCTGGAAAAGGGAATGCCCAGTTCGGGATGCCGCCGGGGTTCGTTGCGAAGCCGCAGATCGACCGGATCCATGGCCAGCTTCTCGGCCAGCTCGTCCATCGCGCATTCTAGCGAAAGCTGACCGACTGCTTCTCCCGGCGCACGCATCGATACGCCCAAAAGCTTGTTCACCCGAACGACCTTGTGGTCGACCATGCGATTTGCCCCGGCATAGAGCAGATGCGTGGCGATCCCTGCCGGTTCGAAAAACACCTCGCCGGCGAGCTGATCCGTGATCGTCTCGTGCGATATGGCGGTGATATTGCCGATCGGATCGGCACCGAGCCGAATCCTTTGATGCGTGGCCGGTCGGCGGCCCGTCATCTCGAAAACGTGCTGGCGAGACATGACCACCTTGACCGGGCGTCCGATTTGCTGGGCGGCGATGGCAGCCGCCATGGCTTCCGGCATGAGGCCGAGCTTGCCGCCGAAGCCGCCCCCGACATAGGGCGATACGATGCGCACGTCGGTTGCGGCGAGGCCCAGCGCGGTCGCCAGCTGGTTCCGCGTCACTACCGGCGATTGATAGGAACCGTGTACGGTCAGTCGGCCGTCGCGCCACTCGGCGACTGATGCGTGCGGCTCCATCGCGGCATGGGCCTGGCTGGGGGTGGTCCAGACTTCGTCCACGATTGCCGCAGCCTCGGTCATCGCCTCGTCGATGTCCCCCTGTTCGGTGTGGATCAGGAACAGACCGAATATGTCGTCGGTCGGCGGCTCCGCCGCGTTCAAGGCGCCCTCGAGTTCGAAGATGCCTTCCGCAGGCTCGAATTCGACCCGCACGGCCTGCGCTGCGGCGCGAGCGCCTTCGAAGCTCTCGGCCACGGCGACGGCGATGGGCTGCCCGAAATAGACGACGTCGTGGACACCCTGGACGGGGGCGGCGTCACCGCCGAAATCCCCGGCGTTGCGAATGAGGCGGTCGTCGGCGATCACCGCAAGAACTCCTGGCAGCGCCCGCGCCGCCTCGGCATCGAGCCGCCTAACCCGGCCGCAGCCAAAGGGCGCACGCACGAGCACCCCATGCGCCAGCTTCTCCGGAAAATGCTCGGCGGCATAGCGCGCCCGGCCGCTCACCTTGAGCGGGCCCTCTGTGCGGCTCACCGCCGTGCCGACCAATGGCCGGCGCACATCGTCCAGCAAACTGCGCGCGAATGGCGCATCCATTTTGATGCTCGCCTCGGTCATGCCGCATCTCCGGTCAGCTCCGCGAGCACCGCGCCGAGAGTTCGGCGCAGCAGCGGAATCTTGAACTCGTTGCCGCCATGGCCCTTCGCCTCGGCCAGAAGGGCATCCGCGACCTCGTCGAACAGGCGAGCGTCAGGAACCTCGCCCACGAGCAACGCTTCGGCCCGTCGGTCGCGCCAAGGAAGGGTGCCGATACCGCCGAACGCGAGCGATGCATGTGAAATGCGCCCATTCTCCATCGCCACCACGGCTGCGATCGAGACCAGCGCAAAGGCGTAGGACGCACGGTCCCGCACCTTGCGATAATGCTGGCGTCCCTTTCCGGCCGGCGGGAGCACGACTGCAGTAATGAGCTCGCCGGGTGCGAGCGTGTTTTCTAGGTGGGGCGTGCCTTCCGGCAACCGATACAGCGCGTCCAAAGGCCGCATGTCATGACCGCCCGAGCGACTGCGCGTTTCGATCACGGCATCCAGCGCCCGCATCGCCACGGCCATGTCGGACGGATGCGCGGCGATGCAGTCGTCGGACGTGCCCAGGATCGCCATGATTCGGTTGAATCCGCCGATCGCCGAGCAGCCGGTACCCGGCTCGCGCTTGTTGCACGGTGAGGCCGGATCATAGAAGAAATAGCATCGTGTCCGCTGGAGGAGGTTACCGGCGGTAGTCGCCTTGTTGCGAAGCTGGCCCGAAGCCCCGGCCAGGATCGCGCGCGACAAAACGGGGTAGCGCGCACGCACCAGCGGGTGTGCTGCCAGTTCCGAATTCGACACCAGCGCCCCGATGCGAATGCCGCCGTCCGAGGTCTCTTCGATACCGCGAAGATCGAGGGCGTTGATGTCGACCAGATGCCGTGGCCGTTCGATCCCGAGCTTCATCAGGTCCAGGAGGTTCGTCCCGCCCGCGATAAATCGCGCTTCGGGCCGATCGCGACAGAGATCGAGCGCCGCATCGACAGTCGACGGGCGCGCATAATCAAATGCGATCATGCCGGCTCTCCATCCCCCGTCTCGTCGGATGCATAGTGCGCGATTGCCTCGACGATGCGAGGATAAGCGGCACAGCGGCATAGATTGCCACTCATCCGCTCACGAATCTCCGCCACGGTCACCGTCGGTCGCCCCTCGACACTCGTGCTGATGTGACTCGGCCAGCCTTGGCGGATCTCTGCGAGCATACCGATTGCCGAGCAGATCTGGCCTGCGGTGCAATATCCGCACTGAAATCCGTCAGCCTCGATGAACCCGGCCTGGAGCGGATGGAGCTGGTCGGGTGCACCAACGCCTTCGATCGTCGTGATCTCATCGTCGACGTGCATCACCGCTAGTGACAGGCAGCTGTTGATCCGCCGCCCGTTCGTTAGAACCGTGCAGGCACCGCACTGGCCGTGGTCGCATCCCTTCTTGGTGCCGGTCAGTTGCAGGTGCTCGCGCAGTGCATCCAGGAGGCTCACCCTCGCGTCGAGCACCAAGGCATGACGCTGGTGGTTGACGGTGAGGTTCAGCTCAGTTGGCGTTTCCGCCTCGATCCATCGGGCTGTCATTCGCTCTTCTCATTATTGGCGACAAATGCGCTCCGCGGCGGCACGATGGCGACGAAGGTGTCTCCGGTGTGCATCCCGGGAATGCTCTTCGAGCTGCTATCGATTGCGCTACTTCGCCGGCGCCGGCTTATCGAGGACGGCTTTGAAAGCCGGTATATCGAGGAAGGCAGTCACCTCGATGATCCGCTTATTCCGTAGCGTCAGGATCCACAGATAATTGTTCCGGTACGTCGATCCGTCATAGACATCGCCTGTTCCTTCCCAGCGGACGAGCACATCGTCTCCATCGGCCCAGATGCGCTGGACAGCGGGTCGAAGAGGGCCGGTCAGCCGCGCTGCCAACGGCCGTGCCGCGCCATCGAGCAACGCTTCTCTGGAATGATAGGTTTTCGCCACTGTCGGATCAGAACCAACGATGTGCCACACGGCGTCATCGGACAGCAGGCTGAAAAGATCGCCTTCACCCTTGGCCCAATCGTCGAACGCCTGACGTATGAAGTTGCGGTTGGCTTCTTCGTTCGATGTCGTCACGGCTCGCCGCTCCTGCGCAAGGGCGGGCAGCGTCACGACGCAAGCCGAGGCCGCAGCTAACAAGCTTGCATACAGACCTGCGCGCGCCACTACCGATACCCCTCCAGATGGATCTGTGAAAGCTGGTGGGGAATACTCGAAACCGCGCCGGAGTTTCGGAGCCAAAATGTCCGCTCTGGACGGAGGCTGGGTCGACGCTTCATCGCTGTATCGCCCGCCTCCCCGGCGCGAAGTCCTGATCGCGGGCAGTGGAATTTGCGGTTCAGTTCGCAGGATCCGCTTCGGCTCGGAGCGTGTCAGCGAACTGCAGCGATTCGATGAAGTTCATAAAGGTGCGGAGCGCTTGCGACCGGTGGGCATCGGGTGCCGCGTAAAGATAAGCGGGCCACAACAGTGTGTTCCAGTCCGCGAGGATCTCCACGAGCCGGCCGCTCAGCAGGTGCTCCTCGGCAATGAAATCGAGGAGTCGCACAATGCCATAGTCGCTCAACGCCGCTGCAACCAGTGAGGGCGCGTCATTGACGACCAGGCCGCAGTCAACCGCAACGGGGCATTGCGTCCCGTCGTGGGTCTGAAAGTTCCATACATGCGGTTTGCCGGTCACGTCATCGAGCATGCGGATGCAATTGTGGCCCGACGCAATTTCCTGAGGATTGGTAGGCAACCCATGCTTCTCGATGTAAGCCGGCGTTGCGCAGGTCACGACCCGGCTCTCCATGATCAAGCGTTTGTCGAGCCCTTTGGACTCCGGCGCGCCAAACCGGACGGCAACGTCGACCCCCTCCACCAGGAGGTTGTCAACCCGATCGCGCACGAGCAGATTGACCTTCAACTGCGGGTGCATCGCCAGCAATTGTGGCATTGCCGGCACTAAGAGATAGGGGCCGAAGGCTGCATCGGTCGACACGCGCAGCCGGCCTCGTACCGGGCCGTTGCCGGACGGTGACGCGATCTCGCCGAGCCTGTCCAGCATTGGCATGACTTCCTCCAGGAATGCCCGCCCCTCGCCGGTGAGCTTCAGCGCCCGAACGTTTCGGTCGAACAGGCGCATGCCGGTTCGTTCCTCGAGCCGGGCAATGGCCTTCGCCACGCCGGAGCGCGACAGGCCGACGTGATCGGCGGCCCTAGTGTAGCTGCCGCTCTTGGCGACAGCTACGAAAACAGTAATGCCGCTGATGATCCGCGCGTCGTAGAGCATAGGCTAGCGCGCCATGAAGGAGCAGTTGCGCCGGGCCATCGTCTGCCGCAGCAAATTCTCTGTATACGGTCGCACACTTGAGCATCCGCAAACGAACATCCGGGCAGCCGAGCTTCTTCCCGGACCTCCCGGTAGGAAAGCAGACAGCGGCACGTACGCCACGACCGGTTTCAAGCGCCCTGCTCCAGCATCTTCTCTCAAGCTCGTGGCAGAGTGGTAGTCACGATGAATTTCCACGCCGCGACAGCGGCCTCACGGTGCGGATCAGCCTCAAGCGCGTAGCGCGGATTGTCCATGATCCGCCGCAAGACGCCCAGGTTCCCGTACCGCACGACGACGATGTCGTCCCAGCACTCATCCGCATTCCCAACGATCACACCGCGCACGTTCCCCACCCAAAACAGGCCATAGTCTTCACCCTTCGCAATCTCTGCGAACGCGGCGGCATAGCGCGTGAAATAGGCGTCCCTGCCTGAAGTGGGGGGAGCCTGGGTGTCGTCACCGTAGCGCGCTTCGCCGTGAAAACGCAGCATATTCACCATATAGACAGGCTCGTCCGGACCGATTTCGGCAGCGGCCTTGTCCAGCATCTCCATCGTGAACGCCATAAGAATGCCCTCCTATGCGTCCAAAGCGACGACGCCATTGCCATGCAATACGGACGAATGTATTTATTGGCAATGCCAAGACCCTCATTGCGCGACAAGATCATTTCTTCTGGCGTCGAAACGGTTCGCCGCGCGGGGTTCGGTGGGGCCGGCATACGGGAAATCACGCGAGAAGCCGGCGTTCCCCAAGGCTGCTTCACGAACCATTTCCGATCCAAGGAGGATTTCGGCGCCGTCGTGCTGGAACAATATCGTGCACGCGTCGAGGCAATCATGGCAGACACTTTGCATAATGCGCTGCTGACGCCGATGCGGCGCATAGCTGCATATTTTGAGGCGGTCTCGACCCGCCTTGAAGCGGAAGAATGGCGGTTCGGATGCTTGATCGGAAATATGAGCGCAGAAGTTGTCGAGAGCAGCGAATTGCTGCGCCGCCAACTGAGTGCCATCTATGCAACGCATTCCGCGGCTTTCGTGGAGCCAATCAACGCGGGCCAAGCCTGTGGGGAAATCCGTCAGGACCTGAGCGCCGAGGACATTGCGGCTTTCCTGCTGACGTCCTGGCATGGCGCCATGATACGCATGAAGGTCGATCGCGACGGGACGCCCCTCGAGCAGTTCAAAAGATCGGCCTTCGCGTTCATCGCGGCCTGACCGTCACGTTCTCGTTGCACTGAGGCATATTTAGGCCCGCCCGAACAGATACCGGCGCGCCTCTCTGGCCGGACAGGCGCATCACGCATCCCGAGGCCGATCTTAATCTGCTAGACCAACACCTGCGCAACCCCGGCATCTACGTCGCGAAGAATCATCCCGACAAAGTGGACAGATACTCGCGAGCGCCAGCCTTTCTGGTGACCTACAGGAAGCGCGCGGTGTCACCGCGAGACCGTCGTGTCCTGGAGGCCGGCGTCTTTCGGCGAACAGAAGAATCTGAGTTGGGGAGTAGAGCGATGTTGAAGCTGATTGCTGCTGCAATGATTGCGAGTGCCGTCGCAGCCGGCGCGCAGGCGCAAGCCAACCAACCTGCTGGCAAGCCGACGATCGTTCTTGTCCATGGCGCGTTCGCCGATTCTTCCAGCTGGAACGGTGTAATCCGGATCCTCAGCAAAAAGGGATACAGGATCGTTGCTGCCGCAAATCCGCTGCGCAGCGTTGCAGGAGATGCCGCCTATGTTGCCACCGTCCTGAAATCGATCCAGGGGCCCGTCGTACTTGTCGGCCACTCTTACGGCGGCACAGTCATTTCCACAGCCGCGTCGGCGGTCGATAACGTCAAGGCGCTCGTCTATGTCGCCGGCTTCGCTCCCGATATCGGTGAATCAAGTCTCGATCTCACCGGAAAGTTTCCAGGAAGCACGTTGGCCGGGACCTTAGCGCCTCCCGTTCTGCTGCCGGACGGAAGCCATGACCTGTATATCGATCAAGCTAAATTCCCCCATCAATTCGCAGCAGATGTCGCCGCGAACGAGGGAGCCGGGATGGCAGCGACCCAGCGTCCGATCCGCGACAAGGCACTGAACGAAAAGTCCACCACGGCGGCGTGGAAGACGATAGCGTCCTGGTCGATCTACGGAACCGGCGACCTCAATATTCCTCCGGCGGCGATGGCCTTCATGGCCGGACGCGCGAAGTCGAGGCCGACGGTCGTAAAGGGCGCGTCACACGTGGTGATGATTTCGCATCCGCGCGAGGTCGCCGCAGTGATCGAGGCGGCTGCCGCGCACCAACCGTGACGCGCGTGCCAGCGTGAGCCCCGGTTGTTAGCTGGAGTGCTCGCGGTAGCGATTGCCAGGCCGGGCACGGGTCCGATTCGACCAGACCGCGGTTCAGAGCATTGATTGGGACAAGCGAGAGCGAAACCCTCGGCCGGTTCGCTCTCGGCCGACAGTGAACGCAAAGCACTTCTCGAACATGTCAGACGCTTCGTCAGGCGGCGCCCCACTCCCATGGCTGCACGCAATGCCCGCCAAAAATGCGGTCGCGCGGCAAGTCGAAGATGAAATATGGGTTGAGCATCGGTGGCGCGCCCGCGGCGGCGAGCCGAGCTTGCTGTTCCGGCGACAGCAGGATGTCGAGCGATGCGATGTTTTGCTCGATCTGCGCTACTCGGCTCGCGCCGATCAGAACGGAGGATAAGCCCGGCCGGCCGGCCACCCAGGCCAGGGCGACTTGCGCCATCGGGCGACCGATCTCGACCGCCACGGTCCGAAGTACGTCCGCAATGGCGAAATTGCTTTCGGTGAACAGCATGCCGCCAAAGGGATTGTCGCCATTAAGCCGTCCGTCACTCCCGCCTTTCCGAGGCTCGGCAGCGCGGTTCGGCAGGCTGCCCGCCGGACCGGCATCGGCAAGTTTTTCGCGGCTATATTTTCCGGTGAGCATCCCTGCGGCGAGCGGGCTCCATGCCACCAGCCCAAGCCCGAGTGCGCGCCCTGCCGGAATGAGGTCCAGTTCGACACCACGATCGATGAGCGAATAGGAATATTGAAGGCCGATCGGCTCCGGCAGGCCGTGCGCACGAGCGAGCGTTGCGATCTGGGCGACATACCAGGCCGGTGCGTTTGAGCAGCCATAGTGCAGGATGTCGCCGCGGCGGACCGCATCCGTCAACGCACGCAGAACCTCCTCCGGAGGCGTCGTGCGGTCCCACACATGAGTCCAGTAGAGGTCGATGAAATCGGTGCCTAGCCGTCGCAGCGAACCCTCGATCCCGTCGCGGATATTGCGCACGCCGTTGCCACCGGCGAGTGGCGTATCCTCGCGGCGCGGAAAACCGGACTTGGTCGCGATCACCAGCCGGTCCCGCGCGCCCCGCTCGAGGATGAAGCGGCCAAGCATCTTCTCGCTCTCCCCGCCGGAATAGACGTCGGCGGTGTCCAGGAAATTGCCGCCGGCATCGACATAAGCGTCGAAGATCGCGCGCGCGGTCGCCTCGTCGGCGCCCCAGCGGCCGGCGCCGAATGTCATGGTGCCAAGCGCGAGCGGGCTGACGACCAGCCCGGAGCGGCCGAGGGTGCGATAATTGGTGAGGCTCATTGTTGCATCTCCTGCGATATTTGTCAGGAAGGTAGCGGCGAGCGGGCCACGTCATTAGCCTCTGTTTGCGGCAAGGGTTTGTGAAGGACTTGCACTAATGAAGCGTGGTGAACTCGACGATCTGGCAGCGTTCGCGGCTGTGGCGCGGGCTCGCAGCTTCACCCGCGCGGCGGCAGAGCTCGGCTTCTCACCTTCGGCGCTCAGCCATGCAATGCGGGGTCTCGAGCGGCGCCTTGGCGTCCGGCTGCTCGCCCGCACCACCCGCAGCGTGGCGCCAACGGCGGCGGGTGAGCAGCTACTGCGCGTACTGGACCCGGCCCTCGCGGAGGTCGGGCGCGGCCTCGCGTCTTTGGCGCATTGGCGCGGACGACCATCGGGCCGCATCCGACTGACCACCTTCTCGTCGGCCGCCCGGATGATATTGGCAGCAAAGTTGCCGCAATTTCTCGTTGACCATCCGGACGTATCGGTTGAGGTCAACGTCGACAGCCGCTTGGTCGATCTGGTTGCAGAGGGGTATGACGCAGGCATCCGGCTCGGTGACAGTGTCGAGCGTGACATGATCGCGGTACGGGTCGGCCCTGACATGCGGACCATCGTCGTCGGCACTCCCGCCTATTTCTCGCGAAATCCGCCTCCTATGGTGCCCGAGGATCTCGAAGCGCACAATTGCGCTAATTACCGCATGGTCGGGGGCGGACTGCTGCCGTGGGAATTCGAACGAGACGGCCGCGACATCCGTTGCCGCCTTGGGGGCCAGTTGATCGCCAATGACGAGAATGTGGCCTCTGCGGTGGTCAGAGCGGGCGCAGCTCTGGGTTATATGTGGGAGAGTGACGTTGCGGCGGAACTTGCCGACGGGCGCTTGATACAGGTCTTGAGCGAATATTGTCCGCTCGGGCCTGGACTGTTCCTCTATTATCCCAGTCGCCAGGTGACCCCCGCGCTCCGCGCGCTCGCCGATACACTCAGATGGCGGGCGATGGACTGAGACGACAAGGCTTGGACAGGAGGGCAAAGCGCTTTGAACTACCGTGTCCCCATCGCTTGATTTTCCACACCTTTTCCGCAGCGATGGGCTCCTCCGGGGCCTCGGCTCCTTACTTCACCGGCCGCTTCTCCAGCTTTCGCGCCAGCGTGCGGCGGTGCATGCCCAGGCGGCGGGCGGTTTCGGAGATGTTGAAGCCGGTATCGGCCAGCGTCTCGTTGATCATCTCCCATTCGTGGGTCTTGATCGAGGAGGCGCGATTAGTGAGCGGCACGTTCGCGTCGCCGGCGGGCTTTTCGAAGGCCGCCTCGATATCGTCGGTGTTCGACGGCTTGACGAGGTAATGGCAGGCGCCGAGCTTGATCGCCTCGACTGCGGTCGAGATGCTGGCATAGCCGGTGAGCACGACGATCAGCATCGCGGGATCGCGTGCGTGGAGCAGCTGGATGCAGGGCAGGCCCGAGGACGTCGCCAGCTTGAGGTCGACCACGGCGCGCTCGGGTATCTCGGCATCGAGCAGCGCCTGGAGCTGGGCGATGTCGGCGGCGACGCGGACGCGGTAGCCGCGGCGCTCAAACGAACGCTGCAGGGTGCGCGCGAAGGTCTCGTCGTCTTCGACCAGGATCAGGCTGGGCCCCTCCATCAACGCTTCTCCTGGATATTGGCGAGCGGCAGCATCAGGCGCACTTCGGCGCCGCCGCCGACACGGTTGCTCGCCTCGAGCCGGCCGCCGAGGCGGCGCACGACGTTGGTGGCGAGGAACAGCCCGACGCCGTGGCCGGCGCCCTTGGTCGACTGATAGAGCTTGCCGATCTGGCCGAGCGCCTCGCGGCTGAAGCCGTCGCCCCAGTCGCACACTGCGATCGACAGCATGCGGTCCTGGATCGTCGCGCTCAGCCGCACGCCCGAGGGCGATGCCTCGGCGGCATTGTCGAGCAGGTTCCAGATCGCCTGGCGCAGCGCGGCGTCGACTGCGATCACGGCGCCCTCGGCCCCGCCGGCATAAGCGAGCGGCACTTGCGGATAGGCGACCTGCCAGGCCTCGGCGACCGCATCGAGGAACGGGCCCGCCGCCTGGCTCTCCATCGCCTCGCCGCGGGTCTGGCCGGCCGAGTGGAGGATGTCGGAGACGATCGCCTTGCAGCGCTGGACCTCGCCGCGCATCTCCTCGACCTCGGCGGCGAGCTCGGGGTCGCCGGCAATTGCCGGCATGCGGCGCCAGTCGGCGAGGATCACCGAGAGCGTGCCGAGCGGCGTGCCGAGTTCATGCGCCGCGCCCGAGGCGAACAGGCCCATGCGGACGATGCCGTCCTCCTGCGCGGCATGCTGGCGCAAGTCGGCGACGTGCGCGTCGCGGGCGCGCAGGTTGCGGCTGATGCGGGTGATGAACAGCACCAGCAGGCTCGCCACCATGGCAAAGGCGAGCCAGCGGGCGGCGGCGAACAGATCGGCGCTGTCGGTGACGAGGCCCTGGGGAAGCGCGAGCGGCACATAGCTGACGCTCAGCAGCGCATAGCTGAGCGCGGTCGCCCCGAGGAGGACGGCGACGGCGGCGGAGGGCAGCAGGATCGCACCGAGCACGACCTGGACGAGGTAGAGCGAAATGAACGGGTTGGTCGCGCCGCCGCTGAAATAGAGCTGGAGCGTCAGCGCCGCCATGTCGAGCAGCAGCGCCACCATGATCTCGCCGTCATAGACACGGTGCCGCGGCAGCGCGATCGTGCCGAGCAGGTTGGCGAAGGCGAGCGCGAGCACGACGCCGAGCATCTCGAGCACCGGCAGCGGCACGCGCAGCGCGAAATGGACGAGCAGGATCGTCAGGGTCTGCCCCGCGACCGCCAGCCAGCGCAGCTGGACGAGCTGGCGCATATTCTCGGCCGCGGCGGTCTCGAGCGTGCCGACGGCACCGCGAGTCAAAGCGAGGAGCGGCGCGTCCATCAGCGCCGGCCGGTGCGCAGGAAAAAGACGGCCGCGGCGCCGCTGAGCGCGGCGAGCGCGAACCAAGTCAGCGCATAGACGAGATGGCTGTTGCGGAACTGGATCACGGTGAGCCCGCCTATCGGATAGCCGCCGGGATTGGGAGTGGCGTCGGCATCGACGAAGAAAGGCGCGACGGTGCCGAGCCCGCGCGCGCGGGCGATCGCGGGGACGTCACGCGAATACCAGCGATCGGCGGCGGGATCATTGCTGCGCAGGAAGCCGCCATGCGGCTCGCTGACGCGCATCAGCCCGGTGACCGTCACCGGGCCGGGGACCTGGCCGGCCGCGCGAGAGGCGGGCGCGCGGCGTTCCGGGGGGACGAAGCCGCGGTTGACGAGCACGGTGCCGGCGGGAGTGACGAGCGGAGTGAGCACCCAGGCGCCGGGACCGCGCTCGGTCACAGCCTGGACCAGGGTCTCGGACTCGTGGCGGAAGCTGCCGGACAGGCGCACGCGGCGATATTCGTCGGCGCGGGGATCGCTACGCGCCCATTGGCCGGGGTCGGGGAGCGGCGCGGGGGCGACGTGGATCCGCGCTTCGACGCGGGCGATCAGGTCGAGCTTCCAGGCGCGGCGCTCGATCTGCCAGATGCCGAGCGCCGCGAAACCGATCGCCGCGAGCAATGCCAGCGCGGCGAACAGCCCGCGGCGCATGCGGCTCAGGGCTGGGCGCTCATGTCCGCCGGCATCGGCATCATGTTCGCGTTGAGGTGGTACATGATCCATAGCGAGCCCGCGAGCACGATCAGCACGATCACTGCAGTGAAGACATAGGCCATCAGGGTCCAGCCGCCCTCCGCCCGCGTGTTGACGTGAAGGAAGAAGACCGTGTGGACGATGATCTGCACCGCGGCGAAGGCGATGATCACGATCGCCGTGGCCTGCGGGTTCTGCAGCGCGCCGCTCATCACCAGCCAGAACGGCACGGCGGTGAGCACCACCGAGAGCAGGAAGCCGATCAGATAGCCCTTGCGCGTGAAATGGGGCGCCTCGTCATGGCCGTGGCCATGATCGGACCCATGCACGTGGGAAACGTCGTTCATCGCAGGACCCCGAGCAGATAGACGAAGGTGAAGACGCCGATCCAGACGACGTCGAGGAAGTGCCAGAACATGCTGAGGCACATCAGCCGGCGCTTGTTCTCCGGGATCAGCCCGTGCTGGGTGAGCTGGACCAGCATCACGACCAGCCAGATGATCCCGAACGTGACGTGCAGCCCGTGCGTCGCGACCAGCGTGAAGAAGCTCGACAGGAACGCGCTGGTCTGCGGCGTCGCGCCTTCGTGGATCAGATTGCCGAACTCGTAGAGCTCGATCCCGACGAAGCCCGCGCCGAGCAGTCCGGTCAACGCCAGCCACAGCTTGGTGGCACCGACCTTGTCGTCCTGCATCGCGATCACGGCGAAGCCATAGGTGATCGACGAGGTCAGCAGCAAAGCGGTGTTGAGCGCGACGAGCGGCAGCTCGAAGATCTCGCGCGGGGAGGGGCCGCCGGCATAGGCCGTGCTCAGCACGCCATAAGTGGCGAAGAGCGTCGCGAAGATGAGCGCGTCGCTCATCAGGTAGATCCAGAAGCCGATCAGCGTGCTGCCGCCGGCTTCGTGGTGGTGCGCATCGTCGGTGTCGTAGAACGACACTTCGGTCGGGTGCGGGTTGGTGATCGCTTCCGCGGCCATGGTTCAGGCTCCTGCCGCGAGCAGCTTGGTGCGCGCGTCTTCGCTCGCGGTCACTTCGTCCGCAGGGATGAAGTAGTCGCGATCATAGTTGAAGGTATGGACGATGCTGACGACCAGCAGGCCGACCGCCGACACGATCGCCAGCCACCACATGTACCAGATCATCCCGAAGCCGAGCGCGAGGGCGAGGGCCGAGAGGATCACCCCGGTGCCGGTGTTGCGCGGCATGTGGATCGCGCGGAAGCCGGCGGTCGGGCGCTGCGCGTGGCGGTCCTTCATGTCGTACCAGGCGTCGAGATCGTGGATCACCGGGGTGACCGCGAAATTGTACTGCGGCGGCGGCGACGAGGTCGACCATTCGAGCGTGCGTCCGCCCCAGGGATCGCCGGTCGTATCGCGCAGCTTGTCGCGATTCTTGATGCTCACTCCGATCTGGATGATGAAGCCGAGAATGCCGATCGCGATGATCCCGACGCCGATCGCGGCGATGATGAACAAGGGCTGGGTCGCGGGATCCTCGATATGCTGGAGGCGGCGGGTAACGCCCATCAGCCCGGCGACGTACATCGGCGTCCAGGCGACCCAATAGCCGATCACCCAGCCCCAGAAGTGCACCTTGCCCCAGAACGGATCGAGCTTGAAGCCGAAGGCCTTGGGGAACCAATAGTCGATCGCCGCGAACAGCCCGAACACCACGCCGCCGATGATGACGTTGTGGAAGTGCGCCACGAGGAACAGCGAGTTGTGGAGCACGAAGTCGGCCGGCGGCACCGCGAGCAGCACGCCGGTCATGCCGCCGACGGTGAAGGTCAGCATGAAGGCGATGACCCACTGCATCGGCATCTCGTACCGGATCCTGCCGCGGTACATCGTGAACAGCCAGTTGAAGATCTTGGCGCCGGTCGGGATCGAGATGACCATCGTGGCGATGCCGAAGAAGCTGTTCACCGATGCGCCCGAGCCCATCGTGAAGAAGTGGTGGAGCCACACCAGCCACGACAGGATCGTGATGACCACCGTCGCGTAGACCATCGACGAATAGCCGAACAGCCGCTTGCCGGTGAAGGTCGAGGTGATCTCGGAATAGATGCCGAACGCGGGCAGGACGAGGACGTAGACCTCGGGGTGGCCCCAGATCCACACCAGGTTCCAGTACATCATCGGATTGCCGCCGAGATCGTTGGTGAAGAAGTTGAAGCCGGCATAGCGGTCGAGCATCAGCATCGCGAACGCGGCGGTCAGCACCGGGAAGATCGCGACCACGAGGATGTTCGAGCAGAAGGCGGTCCAGACGAAGATCGGCATCTTCATCATCGTCATGCCCGGCGCGCGCATCTTGATGACGGTCGCGACCATGTTGATGCCCGAGAGCGTCGTGCCGACGCCGGCGATCTGCAGCGCCCAGAGATAATAATCGGGCCCGGTGCCGGGGCTGTTCTGGAGGTTGGCGACGGGCACGTAGTTGAGCCAGCCCGCGGTCGAGAACTCGCCGACGAACAGCGAGATCATGACGAGGATCGCGCCCGCCGCGGTCAGCCAGAAGCTGAGGTTGTTGAGGAACGGAAAGGCGACGTCGCGCGCGCCGATCTGGAGCGGCATGACGAAGTTGACGAGGCCCACGACCAGCGGGATCGCCACGAAGAAGATCATGATCGTCCCGTGCGCCGAGAAGACCTGGTCGAAATGGTGGGGCGGCAGATAGCCTTCGCTACCGCCGAACGCCATCGCCTGCTGGAGGCGCATCATCACCGCGTCGGCAAAGCCGCGCAGCAGCATGATGATGCCGAGGATGATGTACATGATCCCGATCTTCTTGTGGTCGATCGAGGTGAACCATTCGCGCCACAGCCAGCCCCACAGCTTGTACTTGGTGACTGCACCGAGGACGACGATGCCGCCGAGCACGACGCCCGCAAAGGTGACGAGCAGGATCGGCTCGTGGATCGGGAAGGATTCGAAGGTGAGGCGGCCGAAGATCGCCTTGAGGATGGATTCGGACATGCTGGCTCCGGCGATCAGGCTGCGGCGGCGCGCGGGGCGCCGGGGACGAAGGTCTGCGTCATGTCGCGGTTCTTGTGCGACGCGGGCTTGGTCGCGCCCGGCGGGTCCGAGGCGCGCGGCTTGGTGACGTTGGGGCCGGTGCCCTTTTCGTCGCCCTGCTTGAAGATCGCGCCTTCGGGCTTCTGACCCGCGGGCGGCGGATTGTTGCGGCCCGACGGCATGCCGGCGCCGGCACGCGGATCGTGCGGATGCCCGCCGCCCGACTGCATGTCGTGGCGCATGACGTCCTTCATGCACGGGGTGTTCGGGTGGACGCAGCGATTGAAGATGCGATCGAACAGGTCGCCATCGACGCCCGAGAAGTAGAGCGCGGGGACCTTTTCGCTCGGCTTTTCGAGCTCGAGGAAGCGCGCGGTGTCGAGCGCGGGACCGCTGCCCTTCACCCGGGCGACCCAGCCGTCGAACCCGCCCTGGTCGACGCCGTAGAGCTTGAAGCGCATGTTCGAGAAGCCGGCGCCGCTGTAATTGGCGGACATGCCCTCGAACTGGCCGGGCTTGTTGAGCACCGCGTGCATCGTGCTGCGCATGCCGGGCATGGTGTAGATCATGCCGGCGAGCGTCGGCGCGTAGAAGGTGTTCATCATGTTGCTCGACGTGAGATCGAAGCGGACCTGCCGGTCGACCGGGAGGACGAGCTCGTTGACCGTGGCGACGCCCTGTTCGGGGTAGATGAACAGCCATTTCCAGTCGAGCGACACCACCTGCACGGTGAGCGGCTTCGCCTTGGGATCGATCGCCTTCTCGGCCGAGACGCGGTTGATCGGGCGGAACGGGTCGAGCAGATGCGTGCTCCACCAGGTCAGCGCGCCGAGGCAGATGATGATCAGCAGCGGCGCCGACCAGATGACCAGTTCGAGCGCGGTCGAATGGTCGAAATGCGGATCGTAGGTCGCGTCCTTGTTGCTCTGGCGGTAGCGCCAGGCGAACACGACGATCAGCGCCATCACGGGCACGATGATCAGCAGCATCAATGCGGTCGAGATGTAGATGATGTCGCGCTGCTGGAGCGCGATGTCGCCGGCGGGATCGAGCACGGCGTTGTTCCCGCACGCGCTCAGCAAGGCGGCGAGCGGCAGCACAAGGAGAAGCCGGCGGGCAATGGACATTGGTTTGTCTTCGCGCATGGCCTCCGCCTATCCCGGCGCGCGCCTGCGCCGACATTGGACATTTTGTCCTATCCCCGTCGCGGCGCTTTTCTGGTGCAACGCGCGTTCAAACGCAATAACACAGCAAGAAGCTGCCGGAGCCAAAAGAATGAGTGCACCGATCGCCGCGTCGAACTCGACGCCGCTCGAACGCGACGCCCGGGTCGTCAACGCCCGCGACAAGCGGATCGCGCCGGGCGAGATCGCCATCGGCGTGATCGTCGGCCGCACGAGCGAGTTCTTCGATTTCTTCGTCTATGCCATCGCCTCGGTGCTGGTGTTCCCGTCGCTGGTCTTCTCGTTCGTCGATCCGCTGACCGGCACGCTCTATTCGTTCGGCCTGTTCGCGCTCGCCTTCCTCGCGCGCCCGCTGGGCTCGGCGATCTTCATGTGGATCGACCGCAATTACGGCCGCGGCGTCAAGCTGACGATCGCGCTGTTCCTGCTCGGCGGCTCGACGATGGCGATGGCGTTCCTGCCGAGCTATGAGCAGGTCGGCGCCTTCGCAATCTGGCTGCTCGCGGCGTGCCGGGTCGGCCAGGGCGTGGCGCTGGGCGGCGCATGGGACGGGCTGCCGTCGCTGCTCGCGCTCAACGCGCCCGAGAAGAATCGCGGCTGGTATGCGATGATCCCGCAGCTGGGGGCGCCGCTCGGGCTGATCGTCGCGGCGGGGCTGTTCGCCTTCTTCCTGTCGACCCTGTCGCACGAGGACTTCCTGTCCTGGGGCTGGCGCTATCCGTTCTTCGTCGCCTTCGCGATCAACGTCGTCGCGCTGTTCGCGCGGCTGCGGCTGGTCGCGACGCCCGAGTTCGAGCATCTGTTCGAGAGCCGCGAGCTGCAGCCCGCGCCGTTCTGGGAGACGGTGCGGCTCGAGGGGCGGACGATCGCGCTGGGTTCGTTCGCGCCGCTGGCGAGCTTCGCCTTGTTTCACCTGGTGACGGTGTTCCCGCTCTCCTGGGTGACGCTCTATTCGGGCGAGCAGGCCGAGCGCTTCCTCGTCATTGAGATCATCGGCGCGGTCGCCTGCGTGCTGTCGATGCTCGCCTCCGGAATCATCGCCGACCATGTCGGGCGCCGCTCGGTGCTCGGCGTCTCGGCCGGGCTGATCGCCGCCTATAGCGGGTTCGCGCCGCAATTGCTTGGCGCCGGCGGGTTCGGCGAGACGGTGTACATGCTCGCGGGCTTCGTCCTGCTCGGGCTGGCCTTCGGCCAGTCGTCGGGCGCGGTCAACGGCAGCTTTTCGAGCGAGCGCCGCTATACCGGCGCCGCGACCACCGCGAACTTGTCCTGGCTGCTCGGCGCGGGCTTCGCGCCGTTGGTGGCGCTGCTGCTCGCGAGCACTTTCGGATTGTGGTCGGTGGGCGTGTATCTGCTCTCGGGCGCGCTGTGCACGCTCGCTGCGCTCGGCATCAACAAGGAATGGGCGCGCCGGAGCGAGTCCGAGCGCGAAGCCGGGGTGACGCCGCAGGGCTGAGCGCGGTCGGAGGTCTCACTGTTCCCCGGCGAAGGCCGGGGTCCAGTTGCGAGACGGTCAGAGAGCTTGGTACCTGCTCGCCGGGCCCGTCGAACCTGGGCCCCGGCCTTCGCCGGGGAACAGGCTGGCTTCGGTTAGATTCTCACAAATCCGGCAGCGTCTGCTCCGCTTCGCCCCAGCCTTGCAGTGCGCGGCTGGTGGCGCGCTCCAGCAAGGTCGCGGCGTCGCGGATCGTATAGGCCTTGGCAGTGTCGAGGTCGCGAAGCTCGGTCCAGGTGATCGGCGCGGCGACCGGCGCGTTCTCGCGGGCGCGCGCGACATAGGGCAGCACCGCGGTCGCGCCGCGCTGGTTGCGCAGATAGTCGAGGAAGATCTTGCCCTTGCGCGTGACCTTCTTGAGGTTGGCGGTGAAGCGCTCGGGCTCGGCCTGCGCCAATGCCCGCGCAAAGCGCTCGGCGAAGCTGCGCACCGCGGGCCATTCGGCGCTCGGGATCAGCGGCACGACGACATGGACGCCCTTGCCGCCCGAGAGCAGGGGCCAGCTGGTCAGCCCGATATCGGCGAGATGCGCATTGATGTCCTGCGCGGCCTTCTTGACCATCGTGAAGTCGAGCCCCTCGTCGGGGTCGAGATCGAACACCAGCCGGTCGGGCTTCTCGATGTCTGCGACCGGCGCGCCCCAGCCGTGGAACTCGATCGTCCCCATCTGGACGCAGGCCATGATCCCGTCGAGATCGTCGACATAGAGATAGGGTTGGACGCTGCCGTCCTTCTCGCGGACGTCGACATGGTGGACATGGTCGCCGAAGCTGCCGGCGTCGTGCTTCTGGAAGAAGCAGTGCTTGGCGCGACCCTGCGGGCAGCGCACCAGGCTGATCGGGCGGTTGCCGAGCCAGCGCAGGGCGATCGGCGCGACCGCGGCGTAATAATCGGCGAGTTGGCCCTTGGTCAGCCCGGATTCGGGATAGATCACCCGCTCGCGGCTGCTGATCTTGATGCTCGATTGGGCGACCTCGGACGCCTTGGGAAGCGACGCGGGCTTTTCGGCGACGATCTCGGCGGGTTTCTTGTCCTCGCGCAAGGCGATGAAGCTGGCGTGGCGGACGACGTTCTCGGCGGTGAACTCGCTGAACGCCACCTCGGCGACGAGCTTCGGTTCGATCCAGCGTGCGCCCCGTGCTTCCGGACGCGGGACCTTCACCGGGGGCTTGTCAGCGGCGATCTTATCGAAACGGTCGCGCAGGTCCTGCAGCCGCGCCTGGTTGAACCCCGTGCCGACCTTACCGGCATAGACCAGCCCGTCGCGGCCGTTGACCGCGAGCAGCAGCGAGCGGAAGCCCCGGCCCTTGGCCTCGCTCGGCGTCCAGCCGATGATGACGAACTCCTGGCGGCGGATGCACTTGACCTTGAGCCAGGACTTGGTGCGGGTGCCGCGATAGGGCGCGTCGGCGCGCTTCGAGACGATCCCTTCATAGCCCTCGCGGCACATCGTTTCGAACAGTTTCTCACCCGCGCCGACGATATGCTCCGAGAAGAGGATGCGCTCGTCGGCGCCTTCGAGCAGCGCGCGCAGCCGCTCCTTACGCGCCAGCTGCGGAAGCTTGGCGACGTCCTCGCCGCGATCGGAGAGCAGGTCGAAGGCGAAGAAGGTCAGGCCTTGCCCGCCCGCCGAGATCGCTTCCTGCAGGGTCGAGAAATCGGGCTTGCCGTCCTTGTACGCGACGATCTCGCCGTCGATTAGCGCGGGGCCGGGGAGCGATGCGGCCGCCTCCGCGATGCCGGAGAATTTGTCGGTCCAGTCTAGCCCCGAGCGCGTGTAGATCTTCGGGCCTTTGCCGCCGGTCGCGATCAGCGCGCGATAGCCATCATATTTGACTTCGTGGAGCCACTGATTGCCGGCGGGCACGCTGTCGACCAGCGTGGCTAACTGGGGTTGGGTGAAGTCGGGGTGTTTCGCTCCTCCCCGGGACGGGGAGGATCTTGGATGCCTTCTTCCCCTCGGCGATCTCCTGCATCGTGCGGCCGGTCTTGATGCTGGTCAGCCCGGTCTCGACGAGGAAGTCGGTCGCGCCGGCATGTTCATCGTTGATCTTTCGCAGCAGCCAGTTCTCGTTCTTCTCCTTGCCGCGCGGCTTCAGCCGGATCAGCAGCCATTCGCCCTTCATCCGCTCGCCTTCGAGGCGGAAATGGAGATGGCCCTTCTCGATATCCTTGGCGCTCTTGCCCTCGATCGGCTCCCAGACGCCGTCGTCCCACAGCATCACCGTGCCGCCGCCATATTGGCCTTTGGGGATCGTGCCCTCGAAATCGGCATAGGAAAGCGGGTGATCCTCGGTGCGGACGGCGAGGCGCTTGGCGTCGGGATCGAGGCTCGGGCCGCGCGTCACTGCCCAGCTCTTGAGCACGCCGTCGACTTCGATGCGGAAGTCCCAGTGGAGCCGAGTGGCGTCGTGCTTCTGGACCATGAAGCGGTTGCCGCCGGTGCGCGCGATCTTGCCCGCGGGTTCGGCGGTCTGGGTGAAGTCGCGCTTGGCGTTGTATTTGGCGAGCGGGTCGCGATCGCTCATTCTCCCCTCCCGCTTGCGGGAGGGGCAGGGGGAGGGGAGGACCTCACGCCGGCACGCTTGCGGCACTGCGC
>NZ_JBYSXG010000032.1:0-55562 GCF_058782005.1 Sphingomonas sp. FW306-1B-B10E | reverse complement strand
GCGGGAGGGGGCGGGGGAGGGGCAGTAACAATTGCGCGAGTGGTGGAGGAGGACAGCCCCTCCCCTAACCCTCCCGCAAGCGGAAGGGGAACTAGGCCGCCATCGTGAACGGCTCGAGCCCGGCGAGCCGCGTCCGCACTTCCGGGGTCGGGATCGGCCGCGCGGGCAGGTCCTTCACTGCCTCGGCGATCGCCGCGATATGCGCGGGGGTCGATCCGCAGCACCCGCCGAGCACGTTGACCTGCCCCGCATCGGCCCATTCCTTGACCAGCCCCGCCGTCGTCGCCGGCGCCTCGTCATAAGCGCCGAGCTCGTTGGGCAGGCCGGCATTCGGATAGACCATGATCAGCGTGTCGCAGAGCGCGCTCAGCGTCTTGACGTGCGGCCGCAGCTGCTCGGCGCCGAACGAGCAATTGAGCCCGATCGTCACCGGCCGCGCATGCCGAACCGCGTGCCAGAACGCCTCGACGGTGTGGCCCGAGAGGTTGCGCCCGCTGAGATCGGTGAGCGTCATCGACAGCATGATCGGCAGGTCGCGGCCGAGGTCGTTGCCCGCCTCGATCGCGGCCATGATCCCCGCCTTGGCGTTCAGGGTATCGAACACCGTCTCGATCAGGATGAAGTCGACCCCGCCCTCGACCAGAGCGTCGATCTGCTCGCGATAGACGTCCTTCAGAGTGTCGAAGTCGATCTCGCGATAGCCCGGATCGTTGACGTCGGGCGACAGCGACAAGGTCTTGTTGGTCGGCCCGAGCGCGCCGGCGACGAAGCGCGGGCGGCCGTCCTTGGCTTCGAACTCGTCGGCGATCGACCGCGCCAGCTTGGCGCTCTCGACATTGATCTCGCGGACCAGATGCTCGGCGCCGTAATCGGCCTGGCTGATCCGGTTGGCCGAGAAGGTATTGGTCTCGGCGATGTCCGCCCCCGCCTCGAAATAAGCACGGTGAATACTCGCAGGCACCTCGGGCTTGGTCAGCGCGAGGATGTCGTTATTGCCCTTCTGATCATGCGAAAGGCCGAGCTCGCCGGCATAGGCCGCTTCCTCGAGCTTCCAGTTCTGGATCTCGGTCCCGAACGCGCCGTCGGTGATCAGGATGCGCTTGGCAGCTTCGGCCAGCAGTTTCTCGCGTGCAGTCATCATACTTCCTTGATCCTCCCCGGCACGGGGAGGGGGACCATGCGCAGCATGGTGGAGGGGGCTCTCCTCTTGGCTTTCCGCTGGTGGAGAGCCCCCTCCACCACGCCGCTTCGCGTCGCGGTCCCCCTCCCCGTTCCGGGGAGGATCAGGCCGCCACCAGCTCCGCGCCGACCTTCGGCCGCAGCCCGAGCAGATGGCAGATCGCGTAGCTCAGCTCGGCGCGGTTGAGCGTGTAGAAATGGAATTGCCGCACATCGCCCGCGTACAATTTCCGGCACAGCTCCGCCGCCAGCGTCGCCGCGACCAATTGCCGAGCGGCGGGATGCTCGTCGAGCCCCTCGAACAGCTTCCCCATCCACACCGGCACGTCCGTCCCGCACATCGCCGACATGCGCTGGACGCTGGCGAAGTTCATCACCGGCATGATCCCCGGCACGATCTCGGCGGCGATCCCGGCCTTCGCGCAATCGTCGCGGAAGCGGAAGAAGGTCTCGGGCTCGAAGAAGAACTGGGTGATCGCGCGCGTCGCGCCGGCGTCGATCTTGGCCTTGAGATTGTCGATATCGGCAGTCGCATTGGGCGAGTCCGGATGGCATTCGGGATAGGCCGCGACCGAGATCTCGAACGGATGCAGCTTCTTGAGTCCTGCGACCAATGCCGCGGCATTCTCATAGCCGCCGGGATGCGACGCGAACTTCTCGCCGGCGCGCGGCGGATCACCGCGAAGTGCCACGATATGCCGCACCCCCGCCGCCCAATATTCCTCGGCAACCTGGTCGATCTCTTCCTTGGTCGCCTCGACGCAGGTCAAATGCGCCGCCGCGGGGATCGCCGTCTCGCGCGCGATCCGCGCTACCGTGTTGTGCGTGCGCTCGCGCGTCGACCCGCCGGCGCCATAGGTCACGCTGACGAAGCGCGGCCCGAGCGGCGACAAGGTCTGGATCGACTCCCAGAGCGTCTCTTCCATCTTCTCGGTCTTGGGCGGGAAGAATTCGAAGCTCACTTCGATGTCGCCCGCCACGTCGGCGAACAGCGGCGCTGCCAGCGGGTCCACGATGCTCATGCCGCCTTCACTTCCTTCGATTCCACGCCGGTCTTGCGACCGAGCCACAATTTGACGGTCAGTTCGCCGCCTTCCAATGTCTCGACCAGCACCGGCGCGAGCCCTGCGGTGCCGAACCAGCCGAGGATCTGCTCGTCCGAGAAACCGAGCCTTGTATGCGCATCGCGCGAGCGCAGCTCCTCGCGGTCATGCGGCGCGAAATCGACGATCAGCAGCCGCCCGCCTTTGCCCAGCACCCGCGCAGCCTCGCCGATCGCCGCGCCCGGCTGCTGCGCGAAGTGCAGCACATGATGCAATATAGCCGCGTCGGCGGCGCCATCGGCGAGCGGCAGCGCATAAAGATCGGCCTGGCGCAGCTCGGCGTTGCCGAGCCCGCGCTCCGAGAGCTTGGCCCGCGCCAGCCGCAGCATCTCCGACGACCGATCGATGCCGAGCGCGTTTTCGGCAAGCGGCGCGAACAGTTCGAGCATGCGGCCGGTGCCGGTGCCGATGTCAACCAGGCAGCCGAGCCGCGCATCGCCAAGCGCACGCGCCATCGCCGCCTCGATTTCGCTGTCGGCGACATGGAGCGACCGGATCGCATCCCACTCGCCGGCATTGGCCTCGAACCACTCGGCCGCGGCGCTCGCGCGGTCGGCGCGCACCGCGGCGAGCCGCGCTTCGTCGGCGAGCGTCCAGTGATCGGCCTCGTCCCAGCTGTCGAGTGCGGCGAGGATCGGCTGGACCTTGGCATGCGCGCCCAAGGCGACGAACACCCAGCTCCCCTCCTTGCGCCGCTCGACCAGTCCGGCATCGCACAGGATCTTGACGTGCCGGCTGACCCGCGGCTGGCTCTGCCCGAGAACCTGCGCGAGCTCGCCCACCGACAGCTCCATCGCGCGCAGCAGCGCGACGATGCGCAGCCGCGTCGAATCGGCGAGCGCGCGGAAGATGGCGAGGGCCTGGACCATGTCGGATATAGATATAAAGATATCTTTATATCAGGTCAACGCAGTTGCACCGTCCGCCACCGCTGGCTAGCCCTCGCGGTGACCGAATAAGAGGATGATCCCATGCGCAAGACCCTGTTTCTGCTTCCGTTGACTCTCCTCGCCGTCAGCGCGTGCAGCGGCGCCAAGAACGAGGCGGCCGAAGCCAATGAGACGATTAGTGGCGACAGCAACACGATGGGCGAAGCGGTCAGCGACGTGAACGCCGCCAATGCCGCCACCGACTCCGCCTTCACCGCGGCAGAGAATTCGTATGAAGGCGCCAATGTCGCCGATGCCGGCAACGAGATCGAAGAGTGAGACGCGGGCTGCCGCTGTTGCTCCTGCTCGCGCTGGCCGCCTGCGGCCAGTCCGACGACGATAGCGGAAGCAGCGCCGACGAGGCGCGTCGGCTCAACGCGGCGGCGGCGGCAACCGACATCAATGCCAGCCACGCCGACGACGGGAGCAATCAATGATGGACCTTCGCGAACTCGGCGCCAGCGGGCTGGCGATTCCGCCCCTGGTGCTCGGCGGCAACGTCTTCGGCTGGACCGCCGACAAGGTGGCGAGCTTCCGCATCCTCGATCGCTTCGTCGAGCGCGGCGGCGTGATGATCGACACTGCCGACGTCTATTCGGCCTGGGTGCCCGGCCATCAGGGTGGCGAATCCGAAAACATCATCGGAGAATGGCTGCGCAGCTCGGGAAAGCGCGACAAGGTGCTGATCGCTACCAAGGTGGGCATGCTCGACGGCGAAGGCGGGTCGAAGCTCGCCCCGGCGCGGATCGCCGCAGCCGCCGAAGCATCGCTCGCACGGCTCGGGGTCGACACGATCGATCTTTATTTCGCGCATCAGGACGACGAGGACGTACCGCAAGCCGACGTGCTCGCGGCATTCGACACGCTGATCCAGGCGGGCAAGGTACGCGCGCTCGGCGCCTCGAACTTCCACGCGGTCCGGCTCAAGTCGGCGCTGGACGTGGCGACGCGCGAAGGCCTGCCGCACTATCGGGTGCTCCAGCCCGAATATAATCTGGTCAGCCGCCACAAGTTCGAGGGCGAACTCGAGGATATCTGCGTCACGCACAATATCGGCGTAGTGCCCTATTACGGGCTCGCCTCGGGCTTCCTCACCGGCAAGTATCGCAGCGAGGCCGATCTCGGGAAGAGCGTCCGCGGCGGGCGGATGGCCGAATTGCTGCGCGGCAAGGGTGCAGCGGTGCTCTCGGCGATGGACGAGGTCGCCGCCGAGACCGGCGCCAGTCTCGCACAGATCGCGTTGGCTTGGCTCGCGGCGCAGGACGGCGTCACTGCGCCGATCGCCAGCGCGACGAGCATCGAGCAGCTCGACGAACTCGTCGGCGCCTGGGATGTCGCGCTTTCGAAGGACCAGCTCGACCGCCTCACTGCCGCCGGCGCCTGATCCATCGGAGGAACGCAATGCCCGATACCGACTACGATTCCCTGCTGCGGGCGAACCTTCACCGCGTTTTCGGCGAGCGCGACTCTGCCAAGCGCGACGCGGCGATCGCCGAGCTCTATGTTGCGGAACCGATTATGTACGAGCCCGATCGGGTGATCGAAGGGCGCGCCGCGATCTCTCAGGTCGCTGGTGCCCTGCTCGAGCAATTCGGCCCGTCCTTCACGTTCACGCCGGAGGCCAAGGCGGTCGGCCATCACGGCCTCGCGACCCTGCATTGGCACGCCGGCCCCGCCGGTGGTCCGGTCGCCGTCACCGGCGCCGATGTGGCGCAGGTCGAGGACGGCAGGATCGCCCGCCTCTGGGTGCTGCTCAACCCGCCGGGCTGAACCTGCGGGAACGCCCGCCCTCGTTCGGCATTCTCTTGGGCATGTCGCCGAGCTTTTCCGCATGACCACCAATCGCTGGCCCGCCCGCCTCTGGCTCGTCCGCCACGGCCAGAGCGCGGGAAACGTCGCGCGCGACCTCGCGCACGCCTCGGGCGAACACCGCATCGCGATCGAGGGACGCGACGTCGACGTGCCGTTGTCCGAGCTCGGCTACGCCCAAGCCGACGCGCTCGGCCGCTGGTTCGCGCGCGGCGAGGGCAATGGCCGGCCCGATGTGATCCTTGCCAGCCCCTATGTCCGTGCCCGCGAGACTGCGCGGCACTTCCGCGATGCCGGTGGTGCCGATCCCGACGAGAATATCTGCATCGACGAGCGGCTGCGCGAGAAGGAGTTCGGCATCCTCGACGGGCTGACCACCGCCGGCATCCGCGCGGTCCAGCCAGAACAGGCCGAATTCCGCCGCCTGCTCGGCAAATTCTATCACCGCCCGCCCGGTGGCGAGAGCTGGTGCGACGTCATCTTCCGGCTGCGCTCGCTGATGGATACGGTGTCGCTCCATTATGCCGGCCGCGACGTGATGATCGTCGCGCACCAGGTCGTCGTCCTGTGCCTGCGCTACGTCATCGAGAACCTGTCCGAGGAGGAGATCCTCGCGATCGACAAGCAGGGCGACGTCGCCAATTGCTCGATCACCGAATATGTCCACCACCCCGACGCCGGAAAGGATGGCGGACTCGTCCTCGTCCGCTACAACGTGACCGCGCCCGTCGACGAAGACCCGGCCGCCGAGACGACCTCGGCGCCCGACGCGCCGGTCGCAGCCCGCGGATGACGCCGCTCGATTCCAGCTGGCTCGCCGCGCACCCGCTTCCCGCGCCCGACGCCGATACCGACAAGAATGCCCGCGGGCGGGTCCTCGTCGCCGGCGGGTCGGAGACGGTGCCCGGCGCGCTCCGCCTGACCGGTGAAGCAGCGCTACGTGCCGGCGCGGGTAAGCTCCAGCTCGCCACCGTCGAATCCGCAGCGCTCCCGCTCGGCCTGCGCGTTCCCGAGGCTGCGGTCTTTCCGCTCCCGGCGAACGACGCGGGAGAACTCGGCGAGGATGCCGGCGCAAAACTGACCGACTATCTAGAGCGTTGCGACGCGCTGATACTCGGCCCGGGCACCGGCGCCGAGGCACCTGCGCAGGCGATCCTGGCGCCGATTCTCGCCAAGCCCCGCGCATCGCTCGGGATCCTCCTCGACGCCGCGATCATCGCCGGCGCCGCCGAGCATGTCGACGCGGTCCGCGCGCAGGACGGCCGCGTCGTGCTGACCCCGCATCCGGGCGAGATGATGCGGCTGATGCGCTGCGATCCGTCGCGAGTCGCCGAGGATCCCGCCGGGCTCGCGCAGGAAGCCGCGCGACGTTTCAACGCAATCGTCGCGCTCAAAGGCGCCGAGACGTGGATCGCCTGTCCCGGCGAGGGTTTGCTGCGTTATCCCGGCGGCGGACCCGGCCTCGCCACCGGCGGGTCGGGCGACGTGCTCGCCGGGATCATCGGCGGACTGCTCGCGCGGGGCGCCCCGCCGCGCGTCGCCACCGCCTGGGGCGTGTGGCTGCACGGCGAAGCCGGCCGCCGCCTTGCCGAGCGGATCGGACCGCTCGGCTTTCTCGGCCGCGAATTGCTCGGCGAGATCCCTCGGCTCCTGGCAGGCGCGCGCTAGAGGTAGCTGGTCACTGCGGGCGCGTTCCACCACGCGTTATTGCGCCCGTCGCTATAGTTCACCGGCGCCGCCGCCAGTTCCTCGTCGCTGGCGTCGTCGAGCGCACCCAGCTGCACCGACACGAACGCCCCGCCGATCTGCGGCACGTCGCCCTGGCTGAACGGCGCGCACCCGCATTTGCTGCAGAAGCGATGGCTGCCCTGCCCGGTCCCGAACGAATAGTCGCTGAGCGCCTCTGCGCCGCCGAGCAGCCGGAATGCCTCGGGCTTGAGCACCACGCCCCAGTTGCGCCGCTTGGTGCAGATCGAGCAATTGCACTTGCCGGTCCCAGCTTCGAGATCGATCTCCGCCTCGAAACGCACCGCGCCGCAGTGGCAGCTGCCGTGATAGGTCTTCAACATTCTCTGTCTCCCTTGTTGCCAAGTCGACATACCGCCACCCTGCTGCCAGCATGGTGTCAGCAGCGTGGCAGTAGGAACGAGGGAATGCGCAAGGCCGACCGCCTCTTCCAGATCGTCCAGATCCTGCGCCGCACGCCGCGCCCGGTGACCGCCGAGGCGATCGCCGACGAACTCGAGACGTCGAAGCGCTCGGTCTATCGCGACGTGGCGGCGCTGATCGGCCAGCGCGTCCCGATCCGCGGCGAGGCGGGGATCGGCTACGTGCTCGACACCGGCTTCGACATGCCCCCACTGATGTTCACCGCCGACGAAATCGACGCAGTGGCGCTCGGCGCGCAATGGGTGTCTGGGCATGCCGACCCGGCGCTGGCCCGCGCCGCGCGCGATGTCATCGCCAAGCTCGCCGCGGTACTGCCCGACGACATGCGGGCATTCCTCGAGGACCCTGCGGCGCGGACGCCGCCCGCCTGGGAACAGGCCGCCGACCGCGTCGACGCCGCTGAACTTCGCGACGCGATCCGCGCCGCCCGCAGGATCGCGATCCGCTACACCGATCCCGCCGGGACCTGCACCGAACGGACGCTCTGGCCTTTGGTGGTCGGCTATATGGACGCGGTCCGCGTGCTGATCGCCTGGTGCGAGCTGCGCGAGGACTTTCGCACCTTTCGCCTCGATCGCATCGATTCGATGGAGGTGCTCGACGACCGCATTCCCGTCGACCCTGGCCTGCTGCGCCGAAAGTGGCGGACGACGCTACGCGGCTGAACGCGCCACGATTGATACCGGTGACATAAATCATAGCACATTGATAAGTTGACACTTTATTCGAGTGATCGACGGTTGCCCCTGTTCGATGTTGCAGCTACCATCATGCTACCGGTGTCTAAGTGGACGTCGGGCGACGGCCGCAACGGTCGCGCAGGGAGAGGCAGACCCCGCGGGATGCGACGACAAGACGATCGTCGGCGTCCGCGGTCATGACGGCGAAGGCCGCACGCTTTTCCCCTGCGACGAGATGCCGACGGGACGACCGCTATCGATAGCGGCGCGCGTCAAATGGGAGGGGACAAGATGAGGAGAACTGCACTTTCGATCCTGCGCACCGGCGCGTCGTTCGCCGCGCTCGCGCTGGCGACGACCTGGAGCGGCGCCGCTGCCGCGCAGGACGTGGCGCCCGCCGCCGAGCAACAGCCGGCCGCCACGCAGGACGACAGCGCCGCGGCCACGCGCGACGACGAGGTCGTCGTCACCGGCTTCCGTGCCTCGCTGCAGAACGCACTCAACATCAAGCGCTCGTCGAACCAGATCGTCGACGCGATCACGGCCGAGGACATCGCCGATTTCCCCGACGCCAACCTCGCCGAATCGATCCAGCGCCTCCCCGGCGTCTCGATCGACCGCGACAATGGCGAGGGCCGCACGATCACCGTGCGCGGCCTGGGCGGCGACTTCCAGATGGTCCGCCTGAACGGCGCCGACGCGCAGAACGTCGCCGGCGGCAACCAGTCCGACGCCGGCGCCAACCGCTCGCGCGGGTTCGACTTCAACACTTTCGCGTCCGAGCTGTTCGGCGGGATCAAGATCACCAAATCGACCGCCGCCGAGAATGACGAGGGCTCGCTCGGCGCGATCATCGATCTCACCACCGGCCGGCCGCTGTCGTACAAAGGCAATCGCTTCGCGATCGGCGCCGAGGGCGAATATCGCGAGAACGGCAAGAGCTGGAACCCGCGCTTCACCGGGCTCGCCTCGGTCAAGCTCACCGACACCTTCGGGGTGCTCGTCTCCGGCGCCTATCAGAAGCAGGAGCAGCAGATCGATTCGTACCGCCGCGGCATCGGCGCGTTCGAATATGCCTATCGCAGCTCGCAGCTGAACGGCGTCACCCCGATCACCTACGGCTTCGCGCGCCCGGGCGGGGCAGGCCCGACCTTCGGCTCGGATCCGGCGGCCTATGCGCTGATCACCCCCACCACGATCATCCCGACGCTCCCGTCGATCGGCCGCCAGTTCCTCGATTACGAGCGGATCGGCTTCACTGCGACGGCGCAATGGAAGCCGGCGCCGGGCACCGAGATCACGATCGACGGCGTCTATTCGAAATACGACCAGGACAGCACGTCGAGCGGCATCACCACGATCGGTCTCAACCGCAACGGCACCAATGCCCGCGCTGCGCAGACCGGCTCGGCGGGGCTGCGCCCGGTCGGCAACGCCAATTACTTCGCCGATCGCGTCGCGCTCTATCCCACTTGCGTGCCGAGCGCCGCGATCGACTGCAACGGCGACGCCGCCGGGACCGGCCTCGGCGCGACGCCGCTGCCCGGTTATTTCAACAGCCTCAATCCCAACAACCTCAATCCGTTCGATTATTACAACAACCCGGCCTCGCCCGGCTATGTCGCGACCGCCAACGGCACCGGCTTCTACAATGAGCTGATCGGCCGCCCGAACACCAAGATCCGCGCTGCGCACGTCAACGGCCAGGACCAGGCCGACTATCTCCTCCTCGACGATGTCGACTGGCGCAGCTTCGCTGACGCGCAGTTCGGGTCGACCGAATTCAAGCAGGTCACCGCGAACATCCACCAGGATCTCGCCGAGGGCTTCTATGTCGACGCGACCGGCGGCTGGTCGAAATCCGAATTCCACGCTTATGGCCTGCTCGCCGAGTTCAACGCGGTCGACCGCGACGGCTATACCTTCGACGACCGCGACGGCGGCAAGATGCCGGTGTTCAGCCCCGGCTTCGACGTCGCCAATCCGCAGAGCTGGTCGCTGGTCAAGGGCCTGTCGACGATCCGCTATTTCACCAACGTCGTCGAAAACGAATTCCGTGTCGCGCGCGTCAACTTCACCTACGAAGCGCTGCCCGAAATGACGCTCAAGTTCGGCATGACCGCCAAGAAGTTCGATTATTCGGGCGACCAGGGCCGCCGCAACCAGGGGATCGAAGCGGTCAACCCGACGCTCGCCGAGGCGCGTCTCAACATCACCGATCTCGGCCAGACCGTCGGCTTCGGCCAGGGACTCAACGTCTCGGCGGGCACTCCGACGAGCTATTATGCGCCGGACCTCAACAAGTTCGTCAACCAGTTCGGCATCGACTGCAATTGCGTCAACAAATGGGGCGATTTCCGCGCGATCGTCGACGGGCGCCAGCGCGCCGCGGTCACCGAGCAGGACGTCTCGGGCTTCTTCCAGGTCGATTACAAGGTCGACCTGCTCGGCCGCCCGCTGCGCGGCAATGTCGGCATGCGCATCGCCAACACCCGCGTCTCGGGATCGGGCAATGTCGGCGGCAGCGACGGCGTCGCGGGCGTGCCGGTCACTGCGCACAACGAATATTGGGACTGGCTCCCGTCGATGAACGCGAACTGGGAAGTCGCCGACAACATGCTGATCCGCTTCGCCGCGGCGGAAGTGATGTCGCGCCCGCAGCTCTCCGCCCTGACCCCGGGCACCACGTCGTTCGCGACCGGCCTCAACGCGGCCGGCGCGGCGCCGGCCGTCACGATCGGCAATCCCTATCTCAACCCGTTCCGCGCGACCAATCTCGACCTCAGCTTCGAGAAATACTTCTCGCACAATGGCCTGGTCGCAGTGAACTTCTTCAAGAAGAGCATCGGCAGCTTCCCGCAGCAGATCGCGCTCGAGGCGCCACTATCCACCGTGTTCGAACCGGCGCTCTATCAGCAGGTGCTCGCCTCGATCACCAGCCCGACGCTCCAGGCCTATACCCGCGCCGGCGGCATCTGGGCGATCCGCCAGTTCGCCGATGCGCCGGGCGGCGACATCAAGGGCGTGGAGGTCAATCTGCAGACCGATTTCTATTTCCTGCCGGCGCCGTTCGACAAGTTCGGCATCACCGCCAACTATACGCACATCGATTCGAACCTGAGCTATCTCACCGGCGCAGTGCTCAACACCACGCAGACTGGCGGGGCCGGGACGGCGCAGAACAGCTTCGCCGAAGGGCCGTTCCTCAACACCTCGCCTGACGCGTTCAACGCCACGCTCTATTACGAGAACAGCGTCTGGTCGGCGCGCGTGTCGGGGGCGTACCGGACGCGTTACGTCAATCGCTTCCCGCTGGCGAGCGGCACCTGCTCGGTAGGCACGACCACCAATGCGGGCGCGGCGTGCAATTCGCCGGTCGTGGCCGACTTCGGCTATAACGAGAACACGCTCAACATCGACCTGGCGTTCGCGTGGAACGTCACCAGCTTCGCCAAGCTCACGCTCGAGGCGCGCAACCTGACCAACGATCCGCAATATCGCACGATGTATGGCGCCAACCCGGTCACCCAGACCTATGCGAGCACCGGCCGCATCGTCACCGGCGGCTTGCGGCTGGTCTTCTGACCCGAAGGCGGCGATCCTGCCGAGGGTCGCCGCCTCGTCACATGCGGCTAGCCCTTTGCACCGACCCTAGAGAGGACAGCATGGACATCAGCAGGCGGGAAGCGTTCGCGGCGGCGCTGGCAGGGAGCGCCGCGGCCCTCGTTCGCCCGGAAGAGGCCACGGCGGCGCCCGCCCCCGATTGGAAGCGCGGCTTCGACAACCAGCGCATCGCCGATCTCGGCAACGGCAAGTTCCGCAATCCGCTGATCGCCGGCGACCATCCCGATCCCGCCATCCTCAAGGACGGCATGGATTATTACATGACCTTCTCGAGCTTCGATTCCTATCCCGGGCTCACGATCTGGCATTCGCGCGACCTGGTGAACTGGCAGCCGCGTCGCGCGGCGCTGACCAAGAATATCGGTTCGGTCTGGGCGGTCAGCCTCGAAAAGCACGCCGGCCGCTATTTCCTGTACATCCCGGTCAAAGCGAAGCCAAATTCGATCTTCGTGATCTGGGCCGATCATATCGACGGGCCGTGGAGTGATCCGATCGACCTGGGGCTGCATGACCATATCGACCCCTGCCACGCGGTCGGCGAGGATGGGTCGCGCTGGCTGTTCCTCTCGGGCGGCGACCGCATTCGCCTCGCCGACGACGGACTGTCGACCGTCGGGCCGGTCGAGCATGTCTACGATCCCTGGCATTATCCCGAGGATTGGGACGTCGAGGGCTTTTCGCCCGAAGGCCCCAAGATCCACCGTCACGGCGATTATTTCTACATGATCACCGCGGTCGGCGGCACCGCCGGACCGCCCACCGGGCACATGGTCATCGCCGCGCGGTCGCGCTCGATCCACGGGCCGTGGGAGCAATGTCCTGCCAATCCGCTGGTCCGCACCACCAGCGTTTCCGAGCAATGGTGGTCGCGCGGCCACGCCAGCCTGGTCGAGGCGCCCGACGGCAGCTGGTGGTCGGTCTATCACGGCTTCGAGAACGGCTATTGGACGCTCGGCCGCCAGGCCTTGCTCGACCCGATCGAATGGACCCGCGACGGCTGGTTCCGGATGAAGGGCGGCGACCTGTCGCAGCCGATCCGCAAGCCCAAGGGCGGCACCGCTCTGCCCCATGGCCAGCCGCTCTCGGACGATTTCAGCCAGGCGCTGGCGCTCGGCCGCAAGTGGAATTTCTTCAAGCCGGGTCCTGACGAGAACCGCCGCCAGCGTGTCGGGGATGGGGCGCTGGTGCTCAAGGCCTCGGGCGCGGCGCCGGTGGATTCGTCGCCGCTGCTGCTCATCGCCGGCGACCAGGCCTATCACTTCGAGTGCGACGTGGAGATCGCCCCAGGGGGCATCGCCGGGCTGGTGCTGTTCTATGACGAGAAGCTCTATTGCGGGCTCGGCTTCGACGCGAAGCGCTTCGTCACGCATCAATATGGCATCGAGCGCGGCCGCCCCGCCAATCCCTATGGCCGCCGGATGCGGATGCGCGTGACCAACAATCGCCACATCGTGTCCTTCCACACCTCCGGCGACGGCGGCAAGACATGGAAACGGTTCGATCGCGGGATGGAAGTGTCGGGCTACCACCACAATGTCCGCGGCGGCTTCCTGATGCTGCGTCCGGGGCTGTACTCCGCCGGCGAAGGCGAAGCCCGCTTCCGCGATTTCAAGTTCCGCGCGCTGTGAGATGCCTCTAAAGCCCCTCCCCTTCGGGGGAGGGGCTAGAGCGCGCGCTGTTGACAGCTGGAGCCCCGCTCGCGACCAGAGCGCATGATCCTCGCGCTGCTTTCCCGCCTGTCGTCCGCACTGAGCATCGGCGCACTGCTCGTCTCGGCACCGGCGGCGATCGCGGGGCCGTCGGGCGTCTACACGCCCCCGCCCGGCAGCGCCGAGCGCAGCGCGATCGTCAAGACGCTGCACGCGGGCGACGACGGCGCGCAGTCGCGCTTCACCTTCCGCCAGTTCCGCGTTCTCCACGCGGGAACGCGGGCGATCGCCTTTGTCGACGGCGAAGGCCCAGTCGGCTCCTTCCAGGCGGTCCTCGAGCGCGATGGTAAGGGGCAATGGCGCAAAATCTGGGGCGAGAGCGATGGCGGCAGCAATAGCTGCAAAAGCGGTGCGCAGCATTATGCCTGGGCGCTGCGGCGAATCCGCACCTACACGACCGCGCCCGACACGGTTTTCCCCGAGGTCACCAGGCGGACGAAGGAATTGCAGCAGATGGCGAAAGCCGACCCTGAAGTGGACTGCGTCGGCGATCTTGACGGCGGCCCGGAATGAGCCGCCACCCCTGAGCGCCGGCGATCAGGCGGCGAGCGGCGCCACCTCGGGCAGGAACGGCGACACCGCGGCAAGCGCCCGCGCGACGGTGGCCGCTTTCTCGCCGACCGGCGCGACATAGTCGATCGCCGCTTCGGCGTCCGCCACGCTTGCCAGCCGCGCGATGATCCACGCCGCGAGATATTGCGACGCGAGGCACCCGCCCGCCGTCGCGACGTTGCCATGCGCGACGAAGGGCGTGTCGAGCACGCGCACCCCCGCCTCGATCACCCAGGGCTTGCTCATCAGGTCGGTGCAGGCAGGCAGGTCTCCAACCAGCCCCAATTTGGCAAGCAGCAAGGTTCCCGAGCATTGCGCGCCGATCAGTTGTCGCGTCGGATCGAGGACGATCTGCGAAAGCAGTTCGCCATCGGTGGCGATCTCGCGCGTCCGGCTGCCGCTGCCGATGATCACCGCATCGGCCTCATGCGCGAATTCGAGCGGCTTCTGGCGCTGTACCGTGACGCCGTTGAGCGAGGTGACCTCGGGGGTCGGCGACGTGATGTAGGCGCGCCAGCCCTTGGGCTTCATCCGATTGAGGATCGCCGCCGCGACGAAAGAGTCGAGCTCGTTGAACCCGTCGAAGGTCAGAACGGCAATCTGCATGGCGGCACTCCTTTGACGCGGGCTTATGCAATTGGTCGCTTAAGGCAATCCCCCCGCTAGGAGGAGGTGTCAGCGTGGTTGATGGAGGGGGAGGAATCACGACAGCTGTTTGGTGGCCTTTCTCCCCGCCGTCGCCTTCAGCGCCGCCCCCCTGGCGGGGAAGGATTAGCGACGACCGCAATCGCGGCTCCTGCCCTTCGCTTCTGGCGAACCCATTCGATGCCCCCTAGAGCGCGCCGATGACTCGCGCACGCCCCCAGACCGCCGCTTATGCCATGCTCGCGCTCGTCATGCTGCTCTGGGCGGGCAATTCGATTGTGGCGCGCGCGGTGCACGACGCCGTCCCGCCTTTCTTCCTCGCCTTGCTGCGCTGGACCGGCGCGCTACTGGTGATAACGCCCTTCGCTGCGCGCCGTCTCGCCGCGGATCGCGCCGCAATCGCGGGCAGCTGGAAGATCATCCTGCTGCTCGGGCTGCTCGGCGTCGCCGCGTTCAACGCCCTGCTCTATTCGGGGCTGCGCTACACTACCGCGAGCAACGGCATGCTGCTCCAGGCGGCGATCCCGGCGCTGGTGCTGGTGGTCGACCGGGCGGTATTCCGCATCCGCGCCGTCTGGGGCGCCATACTCGGCGTGGCGTTGTCGACGCTCGGCGTGGTGGTGATCGTGTTGCAGGGCCATCTGACTGCGCTGTCGCAAGTCGCGTTCAATCGCGGGGACGCGCTGATCCTGTGCGCAGTGGTCGCCTGGGCCTTCTACACCTCGCTGCTCCGCCTGCGCCCGAAGATCCACGGCCAGAGCTTCCTCGCGATCACCTTTGCGATCGGCGTGCTCGCGATGCTCCCGCTCGCCGCCACCGAATGGGCCGAGATCGCGGCGATGCACTGGACGCCGCGGGTGATCGCCGCAGTGGCCTATGTCGCGGTGCTGCCCTCGGTGGTCGCCTACACCCTGTTCAACGCCGCCGTCGCCATGGTCGGGCCGGCCAGTGCGGGGCAGGCAATCACGCTGATGCCGCTGTTCGGCGCGCTGCTCGCGGCGCTTACGCTCGGCGAGCAGCTCCACGGCCATCACCTCGCCGGTATGGCGCTGATTCTCGGCGGAATCATCGTCAGCGCGATCGTCGGGCGGCGTGGAACGATAGACACCGCACGCGGTTGAGCCTCCGACACAGGAGGAAGACATGGCCGAGGACCGTAAACAGGACGCGATCGCGTTGTTGAAGGCCGATCACCGCAAGGTCGAGGAACTGTTCGAGCAGTTCGAGAGCAGCTCGGGCAGCAGCAAGAAGCAGAAGATCGCGCTGCAGATCTGCATGGAACTGACCGTGCACACCAAGATCGAGGAAGAGATCTTCTACCCGGCCTGCGAGGGCAAGATCGAGGAGGACATGCTCAAGGAAGCCTATGTCGAGCATGACGGCGCCAAGGTGCTGATCGCCGAGATCGAGGCGGGCGGCCCCGACGACGAATATTACGATGCCAAGGTCAAGGTGCTCTCCGAGCAGATCGAGCACCATGTCGAGGAAGAGGAGATGCGCATGGAGGGCATGTTCTCGCAGGCGCGCAAGGCCGGGCTCGACATGGACGCACTCGGCGAGCAGCTGCGCGCGCGCAAGGAAGCGCTGATCGCCGAATACAAGGCCTCGGGCCTGCCCAAGCCCGAGACGACGACGCTCGAGGCAACCTCGATCTGAGGACCCGTTCCCCGGCGAAGGCCGGGGAACGGTAACCGCTAGGCCGCGACGGCAGCCTCGACCGTCGCCGCGCTCGCCGCGCGGATATCCGCGGCCAGCGCATCGACGCGCGCCGGGTCGGCGTCCCAGGCGAACATGAATCGCGCCCCGCCCCCGATGAAGGTATAGAACGACCAGCCTCGCGCACGCAGCCCGTCGAGCACCGCCGCAGGCGCGCGCAGGAACACCGCATTGGCCTCGACCGGGAACATCGGCGCGACCTCGGGCACGTCGGCGATCGCCGCCGCCAGCCGCGTAGCGCAGGCATTGGCGTGTGCGGCGTTGCGCAGCCAGGCGCCGCTCTCGAGCATCCCCACCCAGGGTGCCGCGAGGAAGCGCATCTTCGAGGCCAGCTGCCCCGCCTGCTTGCAGCGATAGTCGAAATCCTGGGCGAGCCCGCGATCGAAGAACAGGATCGCCTCGCCCACTGCCATGCCGTTCTTGGTGCCGCCGAAGCACAGCACGTCGACGCCTGCGCGCCAGGTGATGTCGGCCGGATCGCAGCCGAGATATGCGCACGCCTGGGCGAACCGCGCCCCATCCATGTGCAGCTTGAGCCCCAGCGCGCGGCACGTCGCCGAGATCGCCTTGATCTCGTCGATCGCATAGACCTGGCCCGTCTCGGTCGGCTGGGTGATCGTCACCACCCGCGGCTTGGGGAAATGGATGTCCGAGCGGCTAGTCGCGACGTCGCGGATCGCCTGCGGCGTCAGCTTGCCGTCCGGCGTGCTCGCGACCAGCAGCTTCGACCCGTTCGAGAAGAACTCGGGCGCGCCGCACTCGTCGGTCTCGACATGGGCCGAGGACGAACAGATCACGCTGTGGAACGACTGGCAGAGCGACGCGAGCGCCAGCGAATTGGCCGCGGTGCCGTTGAACGCGAAGAACACGTCGCAGTCGCTGGCGAACAGCGTGCGGAAGGCATCGGCGGCGCGCTGCGTCCAGTCATCCTCGCCGTAAGCCGGCGCATAGCCGCTGTTCGCCGCTTCCATCGCCGCCCAGGCCTCCGGACAGATTCCGGCATAATTGTCGCTGGCGAATTGCTGGGGCTGGTTGGTCACGCGGGTACACTTTCCTCTGTTGCTCGAGGCATCAGGAAGCGTGCGACGCGTGGCTGGATGGAAAACCCCGGGGGTTGCCATGGCGGCCACATCCTTGCGCGATTTGCGCAAGCACCACCTTGCCCGGGAGCAGGTTGGTGTCGGGTGTCGCCCGACTCTTGATGCATGCCGGCCAGCTAGCGCCGCTTGGCGCTGCTGGCAAGACCCCGGGGCAGGATCAGAATCGCGCGCGCACGCCACCGTAGAAGCGGCGGCCGAAACTCTCGATGATCGTGCGCCGATAGATGCTGTTGGCATTCTCCGCGCGAACCGCATTGGTCAGGTTCACGCCCTCGAAGAACAGCGAGATGTTCTGGTTGAGGTTGACCCCCGCCGAGGCATCCCACTGACCATAGGCTTCGCCGAATTCGGGATTGTTGCCGCGCCCGCGCGAGGTGATCAGATATTTGGAGCGCCAATTGTACGAGACGCGCGCGTTGAACAATTTGTCCTCGTAGAAGCCCGACAGGTTGTAGCTGTGCCGCGAAAGCCCTGGGAAACTCAGCGCGCCATTGGTGAAGAAATCGCGGTCCGCATATCCCGAATCCTTCGAATAGGTGTAATTCGCGATTATGCCGAGATTACGCAGCACGCCCGGCAGGAAATCGAACGTCATCTGGCCGCCCACTTCCGCGCCGTCGATCGTTACCTTGCTGGTGCCGTTGACCGGGACGGTGATGGTATAGTTGCGCGTGACGCCGTCCACCGTCTCGGAATAGGCCTCGGTGCCGTTCTGGACGAAGGAGCCGATCTCCTTGCGGAAATAGGTCGCCGAGAGATAACTCGTCCGGCTCGGATAATATTCGATGCCCAGATCATATTGGCGGGCCCGATACGGCTCGAGCGCCGGATTTCCGCGTGAGCCGGTCAGGCCGACATTGTCGAGCACGAAGCGCGGGGCGAGCTGCTGCGGCGCCGGACGCGCGAGCACTTCGGTAGCAGTGCCGCGGAGCTGGAGCCGACCGGGCACGAGCTCGGCCTTCAGATTCAGCGAGGGCAGGAATTCGGTATAATGCCCATCGAACGACACCGGCGTAACCACGCCGGCGCGCACCTGGAACCCGTCCGAGGTGGTGCGCGTGTCGACCACGCGTGCGCCGATGACGCCGGTGATGCGCACGCCCGCATCGAAGTCAAACCCGGCCTGGGCATAGCCTGCCCAGTTCTTGTCCTCCACTTGCCACGTATCCAGCGGAACCGCATTGCGATAGGGATCGGGAATGCCCAGCGCATCGGCCACGTCCATGCCGAGATTGAGCCAGCGGCGGATGCCGCCATCATAGCCGAGATTGGCGTCGCCGAAGAAGTCGTGGTCGCCGAGCGACGCATTGGCGCCCACCAGATCGCGTATCTGCTGGGTGAGCAGCGCCGGCGCCACCGTCGAGACGACGATATTGGAGCTGGTGCCGGTGCGATACGTGTTGTCGAGCGTCTGGCCGTTATAGCCGTTGAGCGTCGTGGAGCGATCGAAATAGCGGCTGTCGGCGGTCAGGTTGCGCCTCTGGACACCCGCCTTGAGCGACGTGATGAAGCTGCCTTCGGGCTTGAACTCCGCGTCGAGCCGGGCATCGACCTCTTCCTGATTATTGTAGCGCGGCCGGCGCAGCACGATCAGCTGGTTTAGTCCCTGCGCAGTGGTCTGGTCGATCGGTAGCGTGATGTTGGGCGCCTGCTGATCATTGTCATAGTCGATCGTCAGCGACGAGACGCCGAGCGCGGCGGCAGTGGCGTTGATCTCATCGTTGAAGGCACGCGACTTGGCATAGCCACCGCGCGCCTGCAGCGTCAGCCGCCCGATCGTCCAGTCGAAGCCGACCTGCCCGTTGAAGGTATTGCGCTCCTGCGTGCCGAGGATGTTGCGATAGGTGATGCCCAGACCGTTCGGCGCGGCGAGCGCGCCGTTGAAGGTGACGCTGGTGGCCGTATCGTCGGGCCCGATCGTCGTGCGCGTGCGATCGACGCCGCCGTCGACGACGTTCTGCACGGTGCCGAGCTGGAGAAACTGGCTGTCGAGCGTCATTTCCGAGCGCGTGTAAGTGCCCTCGAGGAACCAGCGGAAATTGGGATCGGGGCGCCATTCGAACACCCCGTTGATCGCGCCGCGCTTGGTCGATTCGCGATTGATCACCGGGCGCGGGATGTCGGGATAGAAATCGCCCTTGCCGTCGCCGTTGAGGTCGAGCGGCTGGACGCCGGCGGTTGCGGGATCGCGATCGATCTGGCGCCAGCCCGTCGTGCGCAGCTGATCGTACCACAGGCTGCGCTTCTCGTAGGTCGCCGAAACGAGGATACCCATCGTGTCGTTGTTGAAAAGGGTGCTACCGATCAGCGCGACCTTGGGATCGACCTTGTCGGCCAGCGTACTGTAGATGCCCTGGATCGAGCCGGCGATGAACGGCTTGTTGCTGTCGAACGGCCGCCGCGTGACCACGCGCACCGTGCCGCCGAGCCCGCCCTCGACCATGTCCGCGGTAGCGGACTTCACCACTTCGACGCGCGACACGAATTCGACCGGCAAGTCGCGGAACTCGACCGCGCGCGAACTGCCGACCACGGTCGACAATGCGGTCTGGCCGTTGATCTCGACGCGGTTGAGCGCAGGATCGGCGCCGCGGATCGAGACCCCCTGCCCCTCGCCGGCCGCGCGGGTGATCTGCACGCCGGTGACGCGCTGAAGGGCCTCGCCGATATTCTTGTCGGGAAACTTGCCGATATCCTCCGCCGAGATCGCATCGACCACCTGCGCCGAGTTGCGCTTGACGCTCTGCGCATCGGCGAGGCTCTGGCGAATGCCGGTGACGACCACTTCGTCGGCGGCGGCGTCCTGCGCCGCGGGCTCGGCCGGCGCCGGCGTCTCGGTCGCGGTCTGTGCCTGCGCCGCCACGGGAAAAGCAAGGACCCAGGCGAGCGCCGAAAGTGCGGACGCAGTGCTGATCGAACGATGGAGCCTCATCAACTTTCCTCTCCCGAGCGCCTGCGATGCCGCAGTGTCGCCATCGACGGCGGAACACCGTCGGATCGCATTGTTACATCATATGGGACATGCTAGCAATATTTGACATTCAGAGAAGCTGCTGGCCGACGTGGAATTGCGGCAAACCGGCCGATCGTGCTGCAACCGAGCCGGAGTCGCGGCCTGTCGCGGAGGGGATTGTGAGATGAGGTTCATGATCGCGGCCGGCACGCTGGCGTTCGCATCCATCTTGGCCGGGCACGCCCGCGCACAAGCCGACGACCAGGCCCTCTGGCAATCCTTCGTCGCCCCGCCGCCCGAGGCGCGGCCGATGATGCGCTGGTGGTGGTTCGGCCCGTCGGTCGATGCCGCCGAGATCGACCGCGAGATTCGCGCGATGAAGGCGGGCGGCTTTGGCGGCTTCGAAGTCCAGGCCGTCTACCCGCTGAGCCCCGACGATCCCGGCAAGGGCATCCGCAACCTGCCCTGGCTGTCGAACGAATTCCTCGCGATGCTGCGCCATGCCGCGCAGACCGCCCAGGCCGAGGGGATGCGCATCGACGTGACCGGCGGCAGCGGCTGGCCCTATGGCGGTCCCCACGTGCCGATCACCCAGGCGGCGATGAGCATCCGCATGGTGCGTGTTCCCGTCGCCGCCGGGGCGACCAGCTTCGCGGTGCCCGCGCTCGGGCCTGGCGAAAGTCTAGTCTCAGCGGTGATCGGGCCGCTGGGCGCCGGTCCGTCTGTTGCGATTGCAATCGACGGCCCTCGTGCGCAGGTCCCGGCAAACGCAGCGCCGCGCGAGGCGCTGCTGTTCGTCGCCGGCCGTACCGGGCAACAGGTGAAGCGCGCCGCGGTCGGCGCCGAGGGCTATGTACTCGATCATCTCGATCCGGCGGCGATCGCCAACCATCTCGAGGTCGTCGGCGATCGGCTGCTCTCCGCGTTTGATGACATCGCGCCGCCGTACGCCTTCTTCTCCGACAGCCTCGAAGCCTATGGGTCAGGCTGGACCGGCGACCTCCCCGCCGAGTTCGCGCGGCGGCGCGGCTACGACCTGCTGCCGCATTTGCCCGCTCTGTTCCTCGACACGCCCGAAAGCGCCGAGGTCCGCTTCGATTGGGCGCGCACGCTCAGCGAGCTGACCGGCGAGCGCTATCTCGCGGCGATCGACGGCTGGGCCAAGCGACGCGGTACGCGCTTCCGCGTCCAGGCTTATGGCACGCCGCCGACCTTGCTATCGGGGAATGCGCTGGTCGCGCTGCCCGAGGGCGAAGGCGCGAACTGGCGCGAATTCACCTCGACACGCTGGGCGACCTCGGGCGCGCATCTCTACGGCAAGCCAATCGTATCGTCCGAAACCTGGACCTGGCTGCATTCACCCGCATGGGCCGCGACGCCGCTCGACATGAAGGTCGAGGCCGATCGCCACTTCCTCCAGGGCGTCAACCAACTGATCGGCCATGGCTGGCCGTACACGCCGCCGGGGGTGCCCGAGCCCGGCTGGGCGTTCTACGCCGCCGCGGCGCTCAACGACCATAATCCCTGGTATGCGGTGATGCCCGACCTGAACCGGTATCTCCAGCGCGTGTCGCACGTGCTGCGGCTGGGCGAGCCGGCCAACGCGGTCGCGATTTACCTGCCTACCGAGGACGTGATGGCCGCAATGCAGCCGCAAGCCGCATCGATCAACGGTGGCATCGAGCATCGGCTCTCGGGCGCGGTGGTGACGCACGTGCTCGACGCCGGCCATGGTTTCGACTTCGTCGATGCGAAGGCAATCGGTGCAGCCGGCTTCCACCACCGCGTGCTCGTGCTGCCGCGCCTCGATCGCATTGATCCCGACGCCTATGCCGCGATCGAACGCTGGATGCGCACGGGCGGCAAGGTCGTCGCGGTCGACCATTTGCCCGACACTGCCGGCGGACTGCGCGACAGCGCCGCGCGGACTGCCGTGCGCCGCCTGTCGCAGCGGCTGCGTGGGCGCGTGGCGATCGTCGCGGAAAACGATCTCGGCCGCGCGGTCGCCGAGGCTGCGCCGCCAGACGTTGCGCTGGCCTCGCCCGATCCTGATCTCGGTTTCGTCCACCGCAGGCTGCCGGAGGGCGATCTCTATTTCGTCGTCAACACCGGCAACATTCCGGTGCGAACCCGGGCGCGCTTTGCCGGCGACCGCGGCAATGGCAGCTGGTGGGACGCGATGACCGGCAAGCGCTGGGCGTCGGGAAGCGGCGAAATCCCGATCGCGCTCGCACCGTATGAATCGCGGATCCTGATGTTCAGCGGTGCGCCGCGCGCGCCCCTCGAACCGCCGGCCTCGCCGACCAGCCGGCCGCTGACCGGCGCCTGGCGGCTGGCCATTCCAGGCAGGAGCGAACGAGCGCTTTCCAGCCTGGGGTCGTGGACCGACGATCCCGACCTGCGCTTCTTCTCCGGCACTGCGACATATCGCCTCCGCTTCGATGCCGAGCCGGTACGCGGCAGGTGCGTGGCGCTGGATTTCGGTGAGGGGCTGCCCCGCCCGATACCGTCGCGATCGGCGCGGCCCTTCGCCGCGATCGACGCCCCGATCCGCGATGCCGCGATCGTGCGCCTGAACGGCCAGCCGGTGGGCACGGTGTTTGCGCCGCCCTATCGCCTCGACATCACCGACGCGCTGCGCAAGGGCACGAACCTGCTCGAGATCGCCGTGTCGAACACGATGCTCAACCAGCTCGCGGGACGGGCGCCGGCCGACTTCCGCCTGCTCACGATGCGTTACGGCGAACGCTTCCAGAACCAGGATCAGGACAAGATCGTGCCCGCGCCATCGGGCTTGCTCGGACAGGTACGTCTGCTTGAGGCGCCCGCGTCGGACCGGCCCTGCGGTTCCTGACCGCGATTCTCGCTTGCGTCGCCGCCGGGATCGTGGTGCCATCATGTGGCACCGGATGTCATAGCCTGGACATTCGCGGGATCGGCGCAATGCCGGCGAGCAGGAGAGAGAAGATGCCGCGTTTCGCGATCCTGGCCGCTGCGCTGCCGTTGGCGCTGGCGTTTATTCCCACCGCACGGGCGCAGCTCGCCACGCCTTCGGGAATGCATCGCGACCCGGTGACCGACGTCGCCGATGCGCCGACCCGGCTCAAGCCCGCCTATCCGATCCCCTATGGCCGCCCGTCCGAAGCCGCGGTGAAGGCAGTGATGGACCGCGTGCTCGGCTATATCGAGCGCGAGACCTCGACCGCTTTGGTCGATTCGGCCGGCAAGGACGTGCGCCCGGGCGCTCCGCTCGCGCCGGGCATCCGTTTCCGCTCGGCCTATCGCCTTACCAGCTACGAATGGGGCGTCGTCTATTCGGGGGCGCTGCTCGCCGGCGAAGTGACCGGCGACGCGCGCTACACGCACTATGTCGCCGATCGGCTGGGCGCGGTGGTCGACACCGCGAACCGCTACCGCGCGCAGAACACGCCCGCCGACCGGACCCCGGTCCAGCAGCCGCTCGCGCCCGGCCGGCTCGACGATAGCGGCGCGATGGCCGCCGCGCTGATCAAGGCGCAGCGCGCCGGCGTCGTCACGAACGGCCGCGCCCAGATCGACACCTATCTCGACTGGATCTCCAACCACCAGTCCCGCCTCCCCGATCGCACGCTCGCGCGGCAGGTGCCGATGCCCAACAGCCTCTGGCTCGACGATCTCTATATGAGCGTGCCCGCGCTCGCCCAGATGGGCGCGCTGACCGGTGAGCGCCGCTATTTCGACGATGCGGTGCGCCAGGTGCTGCAATTCTCGCAGCGCATGTTCGTCGCCGATGCCGGGCTCTATCGCCACGGCTGGGTCGACGGCATGGACCCGCATCCGAGCTTCTTCTGGGGCCGCGCCAATGGCTGGGCGATCATGGCCATGGTCGAGCTGCTCGAGGTTCTGCCCGCCGATCATCCCGGCCGCCCGGCGATCCTCGCGCAGCTCCGCGCGCACGCCGCGGGGCTCGCCAGGCTGCAATCGGGCACCGGCCTGTGGCACCAATTGCTCGACCGCCCGGACAGTTATCTGGAAACCTCCGCCGCCACGATCTACGCTTTCGCCCTCGCCCGCGCGATCAACCGCGGCTGGCTCGACCGCCGCGTCTATGCGCCTGTGGCGGTGCTGGCGTGGAACGCGGTGACCACCAAGGTCAATCCGGCAGGCGAAGTCGAGGACGTCTGCGTTGGCACCGGAATGGGGTTCGAGCCGGCCTTCTATTATTATCGCCCGCGCCACATCCGTGCGGCGCATGGCTATGGTCCCGTGCTGCTGGCAGGTGCCGAGGTCATCGCGCTGCTGCGAAAGGACCCGGTCGGGCCGCGCAGCAACATGCTGTTCCAGTGAATCGACCGGCCGAGACGTGATCGGGCCCGAGTGAAGCCCATCATTTCGACCTCCGGCAACGCCTTCGGAAGGTCGCCCCGATGAATCGCGCACCTAAGTCGCGGACGACGCGATGATCTTTTGACATGCGCAATCGAATCGGTAACATTCGACTGCGAACGTGCCCTGGGGTGGCTCTAGTAAAATCCAAGTCGACAGTGTCTGGTGGGGCGCGGACTATGCGAAATATTGCACTGATCAACATGCCGTTCAGCTCGATTTACCGGCCGTCGCTGGGATTGGGTCTTTTAAAGGGCGCATTGGTTCGCGACGGACATGCGGTCCGAATCTTCAACTTCAATCTTGATTTCGCAGAAAGAACTGCGCTGCCCATGTATAATTGGGTAGCGAGCATGGCGTCGAGCTTGCTCGGCGAATGGATATTCGCAAACGTCCTCAACGACCTCGAAGGTGGCGAAGACGACTTCTTCGACAATTATGCGCCTGACGCATCCGCAAGCGATCGCCAGGCGCTCGTCGACATGCGCGCGGGGGCGAAGCCGTTCATCGAACATTGCCTGGAGAGCGTCGACTGGACCACGTTCGACATGATCGGCTTCACGTCGGTGTTCGAACAGACGGCTGCCTCGCTTGCCCTGGCCAAACGGATCAAAGAACAGCATTCCAACATTCAGATTGCCTTTGGGGGCGCCAATGCGGAAGGGGCGATGGGGCTTGCTCTCCTCAACGCCTATCCGTTTCTCGATCTCGTTTGTTCGGGCGAAGGGGATGTCGCGTTTCCGCGCTACGTCAATGCGCTCGATCTCGGCGCGCCGATCGCAGTCCCCGGCATCCTGCGGCAAGGCGTGGACACGAAGGTTGCCCACACTGCGATGGTCCAGCGAATGGACGATTTGCCGCTTCCCGACTTCACCGAATTCTTCGAGCATTTCATGCGCACCTCTTATGGCGCAGCCGAAATCTCCAAGACCAATATCCCGTTCGAATCGTCGCGCGGATGCTGGTGGGGCGCAAAGTCGCACTGCAAATTCTGCGGGCTGAATGGTGGCGGCATGACCTTCCGCAGTAAGAACGCCGAAAAAGTTCTCGATGAAATGCTGGCGCTCAAGGAGCGCTACCATTCCTACACCGGGCGCTTCTACGCGGTGGACAACATCCTGGATTACAAATATTTCAAGACCCTGCTTCCGGAGTTACGCGATCGTGACATGGATCTCGATATATTTTACGAAACCAAGGCCAATCTGAGCCGAGACCAGATTAGGCTGTTGCGCGATGCCAATATCAACAAGATCCAGCCGGGAATAGAAAGCCTATCCTCGTCCATCCTGAAACTGATGGGCAAGGGCGTGTCGGCGATGCAGAATCTGCAGCTCCTCAAATATTGCAAGGAGTTCGGCATCGCAGCCTTGTGGAACATTCTGTACGGCTTCCCGGGAGAAGATCCCGACGAGTATGAGCGCTTGCGGCATCTCCTCCCCGCGCTCTCACATCTCGACCCGCCCAGCGGGTTCTTCAAGATGCGGCTGGACCGGTTCTCGCCTTACTTCGATCGCAGCGAAGAGGAAGGCATCGTCAACGTTCGCCCCTTCCGCCAATATGGCCTGGTCCACTCGAACATATCGGAAGAACACCAGCGCGATCTCGCCTATTATTTCGACTTCGATTATCGCGACGGCCGCGATCCCGCGACGTATCTGACGTCCTTTGGCGAGGCGCTGCAGGCCTGGATCAACAAGCGCGGCGACGAATATCTGTTCTGCGAGACGATCGGCGAGACGCTTTATATTTTCGATCACAGATCGGGTTTCTCTCGCGGGTTGATCGCCTTCAACGGGATCGATCGGCTGATCTACGAATTGCTCGAGCGCACCTGGGGCCTGGGCAACCTCCATCAGGCGCTGGACCAGGCGGGCTATGCCATCGAACCCGAGCGGCTCCGCGCCAAGCTGCGCCAGCTCGAAAAGAGGGGACTCATCGCCAGCGAGAACGACCAGGCGCTCGCGCTCGCGGTTCCGATCGGCGACTATCGGCCGCCCGAACTCGTCGAACGCGTGTTCCGGCGGGCGATAGACCGAGTGCAACAGGAGCGGCCCCCGGTGGTCGCCGCCTGATTCCTGCCGGTGCTGCCGACGCAATTCCTACCGGAATGCCGTGCCCCGATCAGCTATTCGCTACGAGCAAGGTCCTGATTGCCGTCAGACTCCGCGTTTCTTGAATATCGACGGGCGTTACGTCCACCGCCACGATTGCAGATCCGCTGGCGGCTAGATGCGCGTGCATGTCGTCCATGCCTACCGCATCGTCGTGCCATGGCGGCAGGGTCGAGAGAGCCGGGAGATCGATCGGAATGTCAGCAAAGATACCGCCCGCACTCCGCCGGGGAACGGTCAGACCCTGGCGGGTGAGTTGGAGGGTGGCTAGGTGTCGGAGCAATAGTCTGCGAACTGCCTCTGTCGCGCGGGTTCCGGAGGCGATCCGGATCGCGTTTGCGGCGAGTGAATCGCCGTCGGGTAGGAGCAGCGCGCCGACCAGGCCCGAACCGTGCCTTGCCAGCGCGATCCGGGGCGACTCGGCCTTCATCAGGCCGATGGCGGTCAGCAGATAATCGATCGCGGCATCGGCGACTTGCCGGTCGAAACGGGCGAGCGGCAATCGTCCGTCGGCGAGCAAATCGAGCATCTCGCGCTCGAGCAGGTCGCGCACCGCGCGGTTCACCGCGCGATCGCGCGACATCGCGACGCCGAGCCCGCACCGCCCCGGATCGAAGCAGCCCGCCTTGTCGTGCGCCGAGTGGAGCGCCGCGGCGGGCACGAGCACGCGCGCGCCGCTGCGAACATATTCCCCGCCGACCAGGGTCGCGGCCTCGTCCTCGACGCCCAGCCAGCCGGCTATCCGGGACGGCGCGACTCGCTCGACCGACTCTTCGGCCTGCGCCGACTCGGCCAGATGCCCGCCATCGCGGGCGACGACATGCCGCACGGCTTCGCCCAGCGCCGCGACGCGCGCATGCAGGACGCTGTCGAGGCTCCAGCCGGCGACCTGCGTGTCGCCGGTCGCCACCAGGCTGATGCTCACCGGCAGATGCTCGATCCCGCCATCGTCGAACATGCCGAAGGTCGCGAACGGATGGCCGAGGAGCGGCGTCCAGCGGGCGAGCAATTCCTGCTCGTCCGCGACGGCCTCGATGTCGGCCGCGTCGACCGGCAAGGCGCTGCACCGCGGGCAATCGGGATGCCGCAGGAACCGGCGACGCGCGGTCTCGAGGCTGTCGAGATCCTGGTCGAGCAGCTGATTGCGCGCTTCGATCGCGGGCAATCCGATGAAGAAGCGAAACGCCTCCATGGCGACGCCGTTGCCGAGCATCTGCGCGGTGGTGCCGGCGAGCGCGGGTTGGCGCCGCGGCTGCGCGCCGGGCAGCGCCATGTCGCGCCAGAAATCGGCCGCGGACGCCGCCGGCGCGTGATCGGACCAGCGCATCATCGCACACATCCAGCAGCCCGCGCGGCCGGGCTCGGTCAGCGGGCCGACATAGCTGTGCCGATCGAGCGTAAAGGCGGGAAGAACGGCGCATCCGTCCCCCAGCACCAGGGCGTTCAATGCCGCCAGCATCGGAGCGTCGCCCAATTCGCCGCAGCATAGCACCAGATCGAAGTCGCCAGAGTCGAGCCGATCGCGCGTCGTTCGCTCCACCGTCGCGGCGACGCCCGACTCGGCCAGCCGGAAGCATTGCGCGTCCCACGCGGGATCGTTCAGCGCCTGCCGATCCGACGAAGCGAGGACGAGATGGGCGAGGCCGTTGTCGAGAAGCGCCAGGCCGGCACTGACGAAGGCGTCGCCACTGCCCACCAGCGCGATCCGCGCATTGCGGAAGCGCGCGAAACGCTGCCCAGGGTCGTCTGCGAAATGGCCGATAAAGTCGATCTGGCTGGCAAAGCGATTGCGCAGCGCCGGCTCGAGCGTGCCCAGGTCTTCGGGATCGACTCGGCGAATGACGTCGCGCGTTGCGAGAAGATCCAGCAGCGATCGCGTCTTGTCCCGCTGTGCCGGGCGCAGGGCTTCGAGAAGCGCGTCCTCGCTCGTCGATCCGTCGAGATGCGGCAGCAAGGCAGTGAAGCTATCGTAGATCGTGCCGCCCTTCAGCTGGAAGTCGGCCGACGGACTGCGGAAGATGATGCCTTCCTCGGATTTGAGGTAGACGGCGTCCCGCCGAAGCTTGGGGTTCCATTTGAGTCTATCGGACATGCGGCTGACCACCCCATTGGCGCTGCGCCGGGCCCGCGCTGCCGGCACTGACGAGTTCGGCGACGCGCTCCGGTACCGCCCCTGAATCCTCCTGCGCGGCGAGCGGCTGTGCGAGGATCCGGATCCGGTCCGCCACCGGCGGCGAGTCGCCGGGCGCGTTGGCAGCTCGGGGCGGGCGGTGCCCGCCAAACTGCCGCTCGATCTCCTGGAGCGCGGTCAGAACGGTGTGATCCTCGTTCTGCGGCCCGATCGCCTGCAGCCCGATCGGCATTCCGTCGAAATCATTGGCCCAGGGAAAGCTCGCGGCCGGCAACCCGCACAAGCCCGCCGATGCCGTCCAGCAGAGCTGGTCGAAATAATCGACGTCCGAGTCGTCGATCTGCAACCGGCGCTGCTCCACCGACTGGTCGTCGTGCGGGAATGCGGTGGTCGGCGATACGGGGCAGACGACCAGGTCGAACCTGGTGAAGAGCCGGTGCCAGGCGAGCTTGCGCCGGAAGCGGCTCTCCTGACCGACCGCCAGTTCCCGCGCCGAGGTGAGGCAGGATCGGAGCGCGATCGCGCTGAGACGGTCATCCGTTTCCGGAACCTCCCGCGCGCGCTCCATCATCGCGGTGTAATGCGACTGCGCCACGCGGTTGAGATTGGCCGGCGTCATCAGCCGGACGAACAGCCGCGCGTCCTCCGCCAGATCAGCGAGCCCTTGCGCATTGTCGGTGACGATCGCGCCCGCAGCGGCCAGCTTGTGCCCACAATCTCGCACGGCATCGCGAACCGCCGCCGAGGTCGGCACGAGCGGGTGCGAGTCGAGCAACAGGACGCGCAGATTCTCGAGCGATGGCCGGCGCGGCGGCGGCAGATGCACGGACCAGGCGAGCGACTCGGGAAAGGGCAGTCCGGTCAGCACGTTCATCGCGATGGCGAGATCGTCGACGGTGCGCGCGATCGGCCCGATCTCGGTGATATCGCTGGGCAGGATCGTCTTGGGAAAGGCATAAGCGCGCTTCGACACCAGGCCGGCGCTCGGCCGGAAGCCGAAGACGCCGCAGAAATGTGCAGGGATCCGGATCGATCCTGCCAGATCCGACCCCAGTTCGAGATAGGAGAGCCCGGCGGAGACCGCAGCGGCGCTGCCGCCGGACGATCCCCCGGCGGTGCGGGAGGGATCATAGGGATTGCTGGTTCGGCCGAAGACGGAATTGGCGCTCTGCCAGTCCCCCAGCGCCGCGGCGATGTTGGTCTTGCCCAGCACGATCGCGCCGGCGCGGCGGAGCCGGAGCACCGCGTGGCTGTCGCATTTGGGCCGCCAGTCGCGGAATTCGGGAACGCCCCAGGAGGTCGGCAGGCCGCGGACCCAGAAGGATTCCTTCACGGTGATCGGAACGCCGAGGAGCGGCAGGCGCGTGCCGCTGGCGACCGCCTGATCGGCGATCAGCGCATCGCGGCGCGCCCTGTCGAAATCGCGGCACGGAACCGCGTTGAGGACGCCATCCTGGCGCTCGATCCGGTCGATCGCATCGGCGACCAATTCTGCTGAGGATATCGCTCGGGACGATATTGCGCGCGCTGCTGCAGCGGCGGACATCAGCGGCGCGTTCACGATGATGCTCTAGCGCAATGCCTGGTCATCGCTCGGCCCCGCCCCAATTACAGCTATTCGTCGGGCTTGGTGAACGTCGCTAGGGCCCCCTGCCCCAGATACCGCTTCCGCCGACTCCAAGAAGCGGGAGACGCCATTCGGCCCCGAAGCTGGAAGCAGCTCGGCGCGCGGCGAGAGACCGCACACCCCGGGACCGAACAATACGGTGTTTAGCCGCAGCAGGAGCTGCTGGTGGTGCTGCTCGTGCTGGAGACGGTAATGTCCGGAAGCTCTGCAGCGACCGCGGCCACGATACCAAGATCAGACAGTGTTTCTACTTCGAACGTTTCGATCTCCAGATCATAGAGATCGTCGGATGCGGTCGTATTGATTACCTCGTTATTGCCCATGTCAGCATACCCCTTTGAAGGATTATCCATGTCGATGAGCGGACAACAGTCATTGTAGGCAATGATTTACCCGCGACTCGCAGGCTCTCATGATATCGAAAGACTGTCAACACGGAACATTCGTGTAAAATCGTGAATTAACTTGGGCTTGTTCGTTGGAGGGAGGCTTGCAATCCTCCAAGAATCTTGGCAGCCCTATGATCCGGCAAGTATGGAGCTTGGCCGCCCGCCCGGGGACAAGTGGAGGCGGACGGCAAAAGCGGTGCGGGCCGACCTTTGCTTGAACGAAGGGCGGGGCATGCTAGATTCATTGGTCCCTGACGCGACCTGCACCGTGGCATTGCTTCGGGATCAGCTGAGCCGTGAGCTCCCGGCGAGCTGGGGACTCGATGTCGATTTCGTCGGCGGCCCGATCGCCAACCCCACCCGCTGGCGCGACAATCAAGACGACGAGACCGACGCGCCCGACGGCTATCTGTTGGTGCGCGTCGAGGCACGCATGGTGCATCTGGTCCGCTTCTCGGCGAGCGAGTCGGCCGGGCTCGACCTGCCCTGCACCGAATGCTTCGATCGACGCTGCCTCTCCTGGTTTCCGCCCGATGCGCAATGGTCGATCCAGCGCGGCGACGGGACGCTGGACGGAGGCGAGCGGGCGCTGCTCACGCCCTTCGCGATGAAGCAGGTTCGGCTGTTGGCGCGCCGAGTGATCGAGGCCGGGTCCGTCGCCTCGGGTACGGTCTATACGCTCAACCTGCTCACGCAGGAGGTCGTGATGGCAGGGGTGATGGCCGACGCCTTCTGTTCGTGCGCGATGCACGACGACGGGGTCGAACCACCCCCGCTGGTACTGCGCGAGTCGCTCGTCGCCTTGCCCGGCGATATCCGGATGAAGCGGCTGGACGATTACGACCTGCCCGTAACGGCGCTGGTCAATCCGGTCTGCGGCGCGGTCGGGCCGGGGCATATCTCCGGCTTCTCGCAAAGCATCACAGCGCCCGTCTTCGGGCTCTATTGGCAGCGCGCGACCGCGAGCAAGCCGCGCTCGGTCGGCTGGAGCGGACTCTGCCTGCGCCGCGACGACAGCGAGCGAGTCGGGGTGATCGAAGCGCTCGAGCGGCAGGGCGGCATGCAGCCTCCGGTCCGGCCCGCTGAGACCCTGGCGACGCTGCGCCAGCTCGGCGAACAGGCAATGGATCCCACGCTCTGCTTTGCCTATAACGAAGAGAGCTACGCGCTGTCGCTGGGGCTGACTCCGTTCACGCCCGATGTGCCGTGCAACTGGATCTGGGGCCATTCGCTCGATCGCGGGCGGCCGGTCCTCGTTCCTTCGGCGCTCGCTTTCTATCACCGGCCGGGCTTCACCGAGCGGGTCAAGCTGGTCGACAACAATTCCAGCGGCTGTGCGATGGGCTCCTGTGTCGAGGAGGCACTGCTCAAGAGCTTCTTCGAATTGATCGAGCGCGACTCGTTCGTCCTGACCTGGCTGCGCATGCTCACCTTGCCGAAGATCGATCCGGCGAGCGTGCACGACGTGCGCGTCGCCCGGCTGGTCAGCAGGCTCGACTATCTGGGCATCGACATATCGCTGCTCGATGCGCGCATGGACATCGACCTTCCGGTGATCATCGCAGTCGCGCGCCGTCGCAACGAGGGGATCGGCGCGATGGCAGTCGGCGCCTCGGCGCATGTCGATCCGATCGAGGCGATCCTGGGCGCGATGCTGGAGGCGGCGACGTCGATCACCGAGCTGCCCGCGATGATCCGCCACGCCGAGGCGCAGGTGCGGGAATTGGCCGAGAACCATCTTCTCGTCTGCTCGGTGATGGATCACCAGATGCTGTACGGCCTGCCGGAAGTGGCCGCCCAGACACGGTGGCTGGACTCGGGCACGGTGCTCCGCAGCGTCGAGGAAGCCTATCCCGACTGGCGGCGCGGATCGCCGATCGACATCGGCGCCGAGGTCAGGAAGCTGCACCAGAAGCTCATGCAGGCAGGCGTGACGGAGACCGTCATGGTCGACATGACCGCGCGCGAACAGCGGCTGCTGGGGCTGCGCACCGTGCGCGCGATCGCGCCGGGCCTGCTGCCGATCGATTTCGGCCACCCCCGCAACCGCGCGGAATCGCTGCCGCGGCTCTGGTCCGCGCCGGCAGCGGCGGGGTTCGCGGCCGACAGATCCAAGCCGCTCAACAAACTGGCGCACCCCTTTCCATGAGCCTGTCGGCGGACCTCGCCTACGATCCCGCGGCCGACGAAGCGACGACCGTGCTCGATTATGCGCGGCGCATCTATCGTCGCGCGGACGGCGTGGACGAAGTGGTTCCCCCCGGCTTCGTGCCCGATTGGGAGGATCGGCCGGCGATGTTCGCGCGGTACGATACGCCGGGCGCGATCCAACTCGCCGGCCCCGCCGGGCTGACGGACCGGTTTGCGCGCGCACGTGCGGCAGCGAATGGCGGGACGGCGCGGCTAGACCGCGGCATGCTCTCCACGATGCTGTATCTGGTCGCAGCGCCGCTGCGCCGGAAGCTCGAATTGTGCTGGAACAGCAAGCAGCCGCTGACCGGCTTCAACCAGCAGGAATATCGGCGCGGCAGTGCCTCGGGGGGTGGGCTGTATCCCACTCAGATCTATGTCGTGAGCGGCGGCGATCCGCTGCCCGCTGGGATCTATCGCTACGATCCCGGGCATCACCGGTTGATACCGCTGCGCCGGGGAGACCGCCGCGCTGCGGTGGCCGCGGCAGCCGCAATGGCGCCGTCCACGCCTTCGCAATGCCAGCTGGTCCTGACCAGCGACCTTTGGCAGAACTGCTTCAAATACAACAATTTCGGCTATCACGTCTGCACCCAGGACGTCGGTGCGATGCTCGCCACGATCGGGTTGGTGCTGGACGCGTTCGGTGTCGGACGCCAGGTCCGGCTGCGCTTCGACGATGCGGCGGTCGGCGATTTGCTGGGCCTGCCGGGCGATCGGGAGGTCGCGCTCGCGGTGGTCGGGATCGGTGGGGACGAGGCGTCGGCAGCGGACGCGGATGCGGCGCTGCCGGTGCCGGCGACACCGGTGGTGCGCCCGCGCCAGCGCTCGCAGCGGGCCGCCGTTCCGCACGAGATCCTCGCGGTCCACGCGGCGACGGCGCTCGACGCGGCGCGGGTGCCGATCGGCCCGGCCTGGCGTCCGGCGGTGGCGGAGTCGCATGTCGATCCGTTCGACGCCGCCCTGCTGGACCGGTTGCCGTCGGTGCTGCTCGCGCGGCGCTCGGCCTGGGGCAGCATGCGGCCGGCCACGCCGCTCCTCGCGGAAAAGCTCCACGAGCTGCTGTCGTTCATGACCCGGCATGCGGGCGCGCAGGGCACCGTCGCGGACGATGGGGTGCCGGGGGGCAGTATCGAACTGGTGCTGCAGAGCCTCAACGTGCAGGGCCTTGCGCCGGGCGGCTATCGCTGGGATCCGAGCCTCGGCGCCTGCGCGGCGATCTCGCGCGCGTCGCCGCATGCCTGGCAATCGACCTATGCGATGCTCAACTACAATCTCGACGAAGCCGGCTGCCTGCTGTTCGTCACCGGCGATCTGGGGGCGATGCTCGCCTGCCACGGGGCGCGGGGTTACCGGGTGCTCAACGCGCGCATCGGGATGATGGCGCAATTGGCCTATGTCGCCGCCGCGGCTCTGTCGCTCGATTGCGGGGTGGTGCTCGGCGCGCGCGCGCAGCGGGTGAAGCGGCTGCTGGAATTGCCGCCGGCGCGGGACGTGATGCTGGCGATCTATGTCGGCGGCGAGGCCGCGCCGAGCGAGCTGTTCGATTTCCAGTTCCTGCGGCAGAGCCGGGCATGAGCGCCGCGGTCGCCCTTTCGCAGCGCGAGGCGCCGGCGGCGGCGCGGGCGGTGCGCATCAGCGACGGGGTGATGCTGCGCATCGGCGGGCTGGACTATGCCGCGATCGATGCGCTGCATTCGCCCGAGATCAGCGTCGCGCTCCGCGAGGAGCAGCGCCTGATCGAACGGTGCGGGGCGTTGGGCGAGGGGCTGACCGAGGCGCTGTTCGAGGCGATCCACGACGCGCGGCACGACCAGGCGGTGCGCAACGCGTTCCTCGCGGTGAAGCGCGACATCTTCAACCGCCGGCGGCCGGGACGGGCCGCGCTGACGACCTGCACCGCGCATCTGCCTCCAACATTCGCGCGGGACGCCGAGGCCTGGCGCGATGCGCTGGACGCCGTGGACCGGCACCGCGCGCAGGCGGCCGCGCTGGTCGCGACGGTGCGCGATGCCGGACGCTGCCGCTTGCAGCAGTTGGTCCTCGAGACCGACTTCCGGCTGGGGCTGCTCACCTCAAGTCCCGCGCTGGAGACCGCGCTGGTGCGCTATGCGGCGGCGCACGCAGGCAAGCTCAACCGCAAGATGCGCCATATCGAGGAAGCGGTGGTGCAGTTCGTCTGCCGCACCGCGTGCAAGACCTCGCCCTTCAGCCGGCTGACCTTGGTGGGCTTCGGTCTGCTCGAAGACGGCGAAGGCCTGGCGCTGGTGCCGCCGCTGGCGGCGCGGGTCGTGGCCAGCGTTCGCCCCAATCTCAGCCTGCTCGGCCGGCTGCGCCATCTCATCCTGCAGAATTTGACGCGCTTCCCCGATCTGGAAGTGACGATCCAGGACCAGCTGTCCGAGTCGGGCCGCCGCCTCTCTTATCGCCGGCGAGTCGAGGCAGTTTCGCAGCAGCTCGGCCCGATCCACGCCTCGGCGCGGGAATATGCCTTCAGCATCACCCGAACCGCCGCGCTCGGCGCGTTGATCGAAAGGCTGGACGGCGGGCGCAGCCTGCGGGTGCGCGATCTGGTGGAAGTGCTGGAAGCCACCGGGATGAACGCGGAACAGGGCGCCTCTTATCTGCAGCTCCTCGCCGACAAGGGCCTGTTGAAGCCGGCCGGCCTGCAGACCGCGGTGCTCGACAGCGATTGCTGGCGGCAGTTCAGCGCCCAGTTGCGCCGCGCGAACGATCCGTGGCTCCAGGAAGCCGCCGCGGCGATCGACGACGTGGTCGACGGAGCGCGGGCCTATGGCGAGGGCGATGTCGACGATCGCCGCGCCGTCATCGCCGGACTGGAGGCGAGGCTCGACGACATCGTGGCGGCGGTCGCGCCGACGACGCGGGCGCCGCGACCGATCGTCTATGAGGACGCGACGCTCAGCCGCGCGCCGCTGCCGCTGCCGCGCGGCAAATGGCACGCCGCGATGACGGACCTGCCGCGGATCCAGCGCTTCCTGTCCTTGTACGATCCGCTGCTGCTCTCGCGGCTGGCATTGAAGGCGATGTTCGTCCACCGCTACGGCCGCGGCGGCACGTGCGACGACCTCAGCGCCTTTTCCGACTTCTTCCACGATCGTTTCTACACCGCCTTCACGGCAGGCGACCGCAAGACCGGCAACTTCGGCAGCGGCCGCCTCAATGCCGCGCACGCACCCGAGCTCGCGATCGTCGAACGCGCGCGCGATCAGGTACGTGCAGCGGTGGCGGCGGCATCGGCAATGACGGAGGGCGGCGAGATCGAATTGCCGCCGGCGCTGGTCGACCAGATCGGCGACCTCGCGGCGTCGTTCCAGAACCTGCTGAGCAATTCCTTCTACCTGCAATTCGCGCATGTCGGCGGGCGCCAACGCGTCGTCCTAAACCGCGTCTATGGCGGCGGCGGCAGTTCGTTCAGCCGCTTCGAAGGGCTGTTCGCCGACGCGTCCGGGGCCGACCCCATCCACGCGCTGCTGCAGCACAACGCCGCGCTAGAGCTGGACGGCGACCGGCTGACGGCCGAATTTCACGGCGGCTACGACACCAACCTCAACCAGCATGCGCTGACCACGCCCGCCGAGATCGTCTTCCCCGGTGAACGGCCGGCCGGGCCGCACGCCGCGCGCATCCGTGTCGACGAACTGAGCCTGCGCCACGATCCGCACGACGATCGCATGTATCTGTACTGCGCGCGGCTCGGCCGGGAAGTCACCCCGGTCTATGCCGGCATGTTCTATCCGCTGGCGCTGCCCGAACTCCAGACGCTGCTGATGCACTTCAGCTATCCCGTCCACTTGCAGGCCGACCTTTTCGAGGACGGCGAAGGCGATCGCTTCTTCCCGCGGGTGCGCTGCGGCGAAGTGATCCTCGCGCGGGCGAAATGGGCGGTCGATGCTGCGGCGCTGCCCGTTCGCGACGGTGCCGAGGACGATTACGCGCTGCTGTCGCGATATGCGCAGTGGCGAACGGCAAGGGGCCTGCCGCGCCATTGCTTCGCGCAAATTCTGAGCCGGAAAGCCGCTCATTCGCTTGCCGACCAGAAGCCGTTCCTCGTCGATTTCGAGAGCCCGTTCAGCATCGCCATGCTCGAAAAGGCCAATAGCGACCGAAGCGGGCATGCGGAATTCAGCGAGATGCTGCCGCGCCCGGAGGACGCCGTGGTCCTTGTCGAGGACCAGCCGCGGGTTGCCGAGTTCGTAGTGGAGATCACGCAGGGAGCGCAGCGATGACGACGGCTCTTCGGACGGACTATCTGGCGGTGCACATCTTCTACAACGTGCCCGATCTCCGCGCAGTGGTGCTCAATTGCGTCGACCCGCTGGTCCAGCGGCTGAAGCGTAGCGGGCTCATCTCGAGCTTCTTCTTCGTGCGCTATTGGGAGGGCGGCAATCATGTCCGCCTGCGCGTGCTACCGACCTCCCCCGGCGAAGCCGACGCAGTACGCGAAGAGATCGACCGCGAGGTCCCTATCTTTCTGCGCGAGCAGCCCTCGATGCTCGAGCCCGATCTCGACGATCTGCGCGGCGTGATCCGCTCGCTCTACGAATTCGAGCACGGCGCGGAGGCATTCCAGCGCGAATTCGCGAATACCGAAATCCCGATCTATCCCAACAACAGCTACCAGCACATGCCGTACAACCCCGAATATGGGCGATATGGCGGCGCGATCGGCATCGACCTCGCCCAGCGCAACTTCGCCATGTCGAGCGAGATCGCGATCAGGGCGCTCCGCGACAACAATGTCCGGATGCACGCGAACGTGCTGGGGCTGGCATTCCAGCTCACGCTCAACTTCGCCTTCGCGTTCTTCAAGACGCGCGAGGAAACGGCGCGCTTCTTCGATCACTTTGTCGGGTTCTTCAACAAGCTGGAGACCCCGGTGCGGATCACCGACCGGCTCGATCATTTCTTCGGCCAGCAATCCGACCGCGTGCTCAACTATGTCAATCAGCTGGAGTCGATCCACGCCAGGCTGAGGGAGGGCGAGGAACACCATTTCAGCCGATATATCCGCCACGCCTACGACATGCGCGAGACGATCCTGCAGGCCTATGCGGCGGACGAGCTCGAATTCAGCGTCGCGCCCAGCTCTGCCAACGAAGTGCTGTTCCGCCTGGTGACGAGCTATACGCACATGACCAACAATCGGCTCGGCCTCCTCATCTTCGAAGAGGTTTATATCGCGGGTCTGATCGCCAAGGCGTTGCGGCTGTGAGCGCGGTGGCGTTCGACGGCGAGGCCGGCAAGGCGGCCGACCTGCTCATCGTGGGGCCCGACGAATATGTCGACGGCCGCGTGCTCTGCTTTGCCAAGAACCGCACGACGGGCCGATATTTCCGGCTGGGCCAGCGCGAGAGCGTGATCGTGCGTGGCGTGGTCGACGGCATTTCGCAGGACGCGATGTCCCAGCGGTATCTGGCGACCACCGGGCGCCCGCTCAACGACGCATCCTATCAGCAGGCGCTGCGCGTGTTCGGCCAGGCGGGCATGTTCGCGACCACGGCAAACGCCGGGGCGCCCGACGAAAGGCTGCTCGCCCCGCCACCGACGCTGTTCTCGTTCAACATCTACAGCTGGAACCCCGATGCCGATCTCGAGCGGATCGTATCGCTCTTCCGCTGGGTGGCATCGCCCTGGGCCTTTGCCGCGGTCACCCTTGCGGTGCTGATCGTCGAAGCGTTCGTGCTTGCCAATTTCGGACCGATCCTGCGCCAGGCGCTAAGCTATGACATGGCGATGCTGCCGTGGCGGGTCGCGCTGTTCCTGGCGATCAACGGGACGATGTTCCTGGTGCACGAGGGCGCGCACGCTTTGGTGTGCAAGGCCTATGGCGGCGAGGTACGGGAAATGGGTTTCCAGATCCGCTACCTGACCTTCACCCCCTATACGCGCCTCGACGACGTGCTGCTGTTCAAAAATCGCTGGAAACGTGCGGCGGTGTTCCTCGCCGGCCCCTTGGCCAGCCTGTCGATCCTGCCGTTCGCCTTTGCGGCATGGACGCTGTTTCCGGACGGCAGCCTGGGCCGGCAGACGGCGTCGGACTTTCTGATCTGGTATAATCTGCTGTTCCTGCTGCAGTTCCTGCCGTTCCTGCAGCTCGACGGCTATCATATCGTCGCGCAGTTCCTTCACATGCCGCAGCTCCGCCAGGACGCCTACGCCTACCTCTACCGCTCGATCCTCGGCTGGTTCGGCAAGGGCGAGCATAAGCCGATCCCGACGGAGGTCGCGCGCTACGTCCAGCCGATCTACATCGCTTATGGCGCGGCCTCGTTCCTGATCACCGCCGTCGTGCTCGCGCTGATCATCGGGCGCTATTCGCACATGCTGGCCGACTGGCTCGGACCCCTGTTCGGCTATGGGCTCACGGTCCTGCTGCTCGGGGTGATGCTGGCGCGCTTCATCTCGCAGCTCACCCAGATGAATCGAAAGGCGGCGCGATGATGCGCGAGCGGACGGCACCCATAGTCGCGCTGGACGCGCCGGCGCTCGCGGCGGCGATCCGCGATGCGGCCGGTGGCGGGCGCTATGCCGTCGCCGATGCGCGGCTGGGCACCTGGACGCCCCAGGCGATCGCCACGCAGTGGATGGGCCAGATCGTCGGACAGGACGTGCTGCTCAAGAGCGACGCGCCGAAGATGACCAGCCCGACCTGGCTGAGCGACGCGCTGGCCAGCGGCATCGACGAGGAGAGCAAGGGGAATCGCGCCTTGCTCGCCGCGTTCGAGACCGCACGCCAGCTTTGCCGCTTGCTCGCGCGCCGTCCCTCCGCGCTGGTGCTGCTGGCGCCCGCCGGCGATGCGGCCTGGCTGAGCGAATCGGAACTATTGCTCGGCTACCTGGCAGAGATGTCGCCGCAGACGCGCGTGACCGTCGTGGCGACCGAACCGTTAGCGCCGGGCGCGCCGGCAAGCGCCGGGAGCAGGTCGGATCCCGCGACGGCGATCCGTGCCAATTCGCTGGTCTCGGCCATGCCGACGGCATTGTCCCCGCGCCTGAGGGCGCTGCTGGGGGACGAGGACACGACCGACCTGCTGATCCTCGACAATGGCTGGGCGGTGGCGACGCCGGAAAGCCGCCGTGGCGAAGCATGGCAATTCTCGGACGCCGACCTTGCCCGCTTCAGCCAACCCGGGCTGGCGGCGTTTCGCAGCTTCGCGACCTTCCATGCACAGCCCGGCGCCTCCGGGGCGATGCAACGCGCCTTCGAGGCCTGGCGGCTCTGCTATATCGGCCCACGCGAGTTGGCCCCGCTGCTGATGGACCGCGCGGTGGCGGGTGCCGCCACGCCGGCGGAACGGGACGTGCTCGTCGCGCAGCGCCAGGCGATGCGGATCGTGATGTCCAGCTTCGCGGAGGCGGCGGCGGAACCGCCGGCACCCGAGTCCGCCGACCCCGCGGTGGCGAGCGGCATCGAGGAAGGCCGCGGCTGGGGACTGGTGATGACGGGCCAAGGCATGGCCGCCCGCGACGCGCTCCGGCGGGCGCGTGCGCTTCGCGGCAACATCGATCCTCCCGATCGCGCAGCACTGCTGCTGATGAACATCTCCGCGCTTGCAGAGCTGCGTTCCGGCGACGCGGCGGGCGCGATGGACCTGGAAAAAGTCATCGAGCGCGGGCTCGATCAGATGGCCGGCGCCGAAGAGCTTCGCTTCGTCAACAGCATCAACCAGGCGCGCCTGTACCGCTACGCCAATGATTTCGATCAGTCCGAACGCTATTACGGGCGCGCGTTCGCGACCGTTCAGGGCGGCCGCACCGAAACCGACCAGGTCAACGTCAATCTGTGCTTCGCCCGGCTCGCAATGGCGCGGGACGACCATAAGGACGCGCTGCTGCACTGGGTGCGGGCGGCGATGCAATGGTGCGCCAACGCGTGCCTGGAGGCGCTCAACTGGCGCGTGCAGATGCTGGTGATCGAGAAGGCGCGGCGGATCGCCGTGACCAGCCACGCCGAAGCCCAGGCACTGGTGGAAACGCTCGCCGAGGGCTTCGTGCATCAGCTCGACCGGCTGGCGGCGATCAACGGCATCAAGATCGATGTCGACGGCGAAGCCGCCCTGCCCTTCTTCGCTTCGGACGCGGTGCTCGATCGGGCGACGGCGCCGCGCGCCTTGGGCGGTATCGGCTGGTCGGTTCTCGCCGCCCAGGTCGACCGGCAGCCGCGACCGTCGGGACCCATGCTGCAACGGCTACGCGCGTGGCTGGCCGGCTGGATTCGCCGGCAGAGCGCGGCGGGCGACGAGAATTGCTTTCTGGTGGACCGGCGCGATGGCGGCGAAATGCCCGTGGATTGGGCGACGGCACTCGCCAGCGCAGTCGATCACGGCGCCGAAGTTCTGGAATTCGACGGTCGCCGCATAGCGCTCGACCCGGACGATGTCGTCCGTGCGCAGCGGGCGCGGCGGCTGGCCGTCAATCCGTTCGTCACGCGGGTGCGCGACGGCGACGCGCCCCTGGTCGAATTCCGCCGCTATTTTCCGCCTCTCGCGCCGTCGCCGATCCAGAGCGCGTTGATCGACTGCGCCCGCGTGGGAATGCCGCTGGGTGCGGCGCTGGCGGGACATCCCGAGCGTCCCGCCGAGCTGGACTCGCTCCGGCGGGCGCGGGTGATCTGCCTGGCAGGTCTCGCCCCTGGCGACGCGGATCTTTTCGCCGCCGCGCCGGAGATCGGCCTCGCCGTCCACCCCCGCCCGGTGGCCCAACCCGTGCAGTTCATCCGACCGAGGATCGCGCAGTGACAATCATGGACAAGATAAGGACCGCCCCGAACATCGGCGCGATCGGGAGCGGCGGCAGCCGAAGCGCGACGGTGACGCTGCGCGACGTCGGCAAGCGCTATGGCGACCAGGTCGCGCTCGATGGCTTTTCGCTTTCGGTATATCCGGGCGAGGTCGTCGCGTTGCTCGGGCCCAATGGCGCCGGCAAGACGACCGCGATCCGCCTGATGCTGGGCCTGACGACGCCGGATACGGGCAGCGTCGAACTGTTCGGCCGAGATCCGCGCGACCGGGCGGCGCGCCAGCGGGTCGGCGCGATGCTGCAGGTCGGGGCAGGCGGCGTGCCGGGCACGCTGACCGTGCGCGAACACCTCAACCTGTTCCGGGCCTATCATGACCGGCCGCTGCCGATTGCCGAGATCGTGCGGCTCGCGGGAATCGAGGAGCTGGAGAGAAGGCGCTACGGCAAGCTGTCCGGCGGGGAGAAGCAGCGCGTGATGCTCGCGCTCGCGCTGTGCGGCGACCCCGATCTGCTGTTTCTCGACGAGCCGACGGTCGGCATGGACGTGGAGGCGCGCACGCTGTTGTGGAACCGGATCCGCGGCGCGGCCGATGCGGGCAAGGCAGTGTTGCTGACGACGCATTATCTCGAGGAAGCCGACCGGCTCGCGGACCGCATCCTGGTGATGCAGGGCGGACGGCTGATCGCCAGCGGCACCCCGGACGCGATCAAGGCCGCCGCGACGTCGCGCCACCTACGCTGCCGCACCACGCTTTCCGATGCGGCGATCCGCGGGCTTCTCGGCGTGACGCAGGTCGTCCGCGAAGGCGCCGTGACCGTGATCGCCTCGAGCGATCCCGACGGGACGATCCGTGCGCTCGTCGCTGCCGATCCCGCCGCAAGCGGCATCGAAGTCGAACAAGCGAGCCTGGAACGGGCCTTTCTCGCGCTCACCGGCGCGGCGGAGCGGCTGGTTGGCCAGGTCGAAGAGCAGGTGTCGTGATGAATGCAACCTCCGCAATCGCGCCTGCCGGCCGATCCACCCCGGTTTGGGGCATCTACTGGCAGGAGACCCGCTACGAGCTGACCAAGCTGGTCCGCGAGCCTTTATATCCGGCCGCGGTGCTGGGGTTCCCCGTCCTGTTCTTCCTGCTGTTCGGCTTGAGCAACGGCCATATCGACTTTGGCGGGCACCCTTTGTCGCGCTATTTGCTGGCGAGCTATTCCTGTTTCGGCGCGATCGGCGCGTCGCTGCTGGCGGTCGGCAGTGGCGTCGCGGTCGAGCGCGGCTATGGCTGGCTAGAGCTCAAGCGCGCCTCGCCGATGCCGCCGGCCGCCTATCTGTTCGCCAAGGTGGTGGCGGGCGTGCTCGCGTCGATCCTCGGCACGCTGGGGCTAACCCTGGTCGCCGCACTGACGACGCCGCTCGACGTGACGCCGTTGGAGGTACTGCACCTGCTCTCGGCAAACATCGCCTGTGCGCTGGTGTTCGCCGGACTGGGTGCCGCGCTCGGCCTGGTGCTGGCGCCGGCCAGCGCGCCCGGCATGATGTACATGGTCTATCTGCCGCTGTCCTTGTGCGCCGGATTGTGGCTGCCGCTCGAGTCGCTTCCGCATTGGCTGCGGTCGTTCGCGAAGATCCTGCCGTCCTATTATTCGTCGCAGCTGTCGCACACGGCTCTGGGCTATCCGAGCCCCGTGGCCGAGCCCGCGCTGTGGGCAGCCAATGCCGGCTTCGCGGTGGCGTTCGCGGCGGCGGCGCTGCTGATCTTCCGCCGCCAGCAAAGCGGCCGCTGACCGTGTCGCCGCAAGGGGGGCGACGCACGATCATTCAAGGAAGCGGGACGACCATATCGGCGTGAGGGAGGGGCAAGTGACGATGAAGCGTGTGGCTCTTTTCGAATTTCCAACGCGCGCGGGGATCGCGCCGCTGGCAACGGCCTATCTCCAGTCGTTCGCGTTGCAGGACGCGCGCGTACGCGAACATTGCGACTTCACGCTGCAGGTTATCAGCGTCGACGAGGCCGACGTCATCGGCAAGGTGGTCGCGGTGGATGCCGATATCTACGGGCTGTCGACCTATGTGTGGAACTCGCGCCTCGTGCGGCGCATCGTCGACGCGCTGATCGAGCAGCGTCCGGAGGCGCAGATCATCCTGGGCGGGCCGCAGGTGATGCACGGCGCGGCCGATTATCTGCGCAGCGACTGCGATCGGCTGGTGCTCTGCAACGGCGAGGGCGAGCACACCTTCCGCAACTATCTGTGCGCGATGCTCGACGACACGCCCGACCTGTCGCAGGTGAAGGGTCTGAGCTTCTACCGCGACGGCATCCTGTCGACCACCGAGGGCTCGCCGCGCATTCGCGAACTGGACGACATCCCCTCGCCGTTCCTGACCGGATTGATCGATCCCGCGTCCTTCTCCTTCGTGTCGTTCGAGACCAACCGCGGATGCCCGTTCAAATGCACCTATTGCTTTTGGGGCGGCGCCACCAACGCCAAGGTGCACAAGTTCGGCGAGGACCGCGTGTTCGACGAGATCGACTGGATCGGCGACAACCGGATCGAGATGGTGTTCCTGATCGACGCCAATTTCGGCATGTTACCGCGCGACCTGGAGATCGCCCAGCGCTTCGTGGACTGCAAGAAGCGGACGGGGTTCCCGAAGACGGCGTTCATCAATTCATCGAAGAACACCCCCGAACGCGTCATCGAGATCACGCGGATGTGGCACGAGGTCGGGCTGATCGCCGCGCAACCGGTGTCGATGCAGACCGTCAGCGTCGACGCGCTCAAGGCGGTCGAGCGCGACAACATCAAGGATTCGACCTATATCGAACTGCAGAAGACGCTGAACGCCTATGGCATGCAGTCCTTCCTCGAAATGATCTGGCCGCTGCCGGGGGAGACGCTGGCGTCGTTCCGCGACGGGCTGGATGCGCTGTGCCGGATGCGATCGGATTCCTTCGTCGTCTATCCGCTGATGCTAATCAACAACGTCAAGATGTCGACCCAGCGCGAACTCTACGGGCTGGAGACGATCGTCGATCCCGATCCGTGCAGCGAGGCAGAGATCGTCATCGCAACCGCGCAAGTCAGCAACGAGGATTATCAGCGTGGGATCAACCTCACCTATCACATGACGGCGCTCTATGCGTTCATGGGCTTGCGTCACACCATGGATTATCTCGACCAGACCGGCGGCGACACCTATACCGAGGTTGCAACCGCGTTCTGGCAGTTCTGCGAAGGCAGGCCCGAGGACCCCTATACCGAGTTCGTCAAGGGCATCGTGTCGATGACCGGGTTCAATGCCGGCGCCGGCGGCTTCATCGCCTTGGGAGGGGCGATTCACACCGCCTTGTTCGCAGGTGTCCGGCAGTTCGACCGCACGCTCCATGCCTTCGCGGCCCAGCAGGGCTGGCTGGACGACGAGGACGCCCGGCTGCGCTTCGAGATCGACCTGCTCAACCGGCCCATCCTCTATTCGAACGCCACCATCCCGGAAAAGCAGCCCTATCTGTCGATCCTGTCGGTCGAAGAGCGCGGCCGCGATGCGCTGGTCGTCCGCGTCCCCGGTCGCCACAGGGCAGTGCTTGCCGAGGCGCTCGCCCTCGAGCTGTCGGAGGGTGCGGAGGATCTGCTCGTGCGGATCGACTATCGCACGCCCAGCCAGATCGTCTTCCACGCCGGGCAGCCCGCGCGCTTCTACCATTTCCACTGTCAGACCCGCACCCGCGGCGACATCCGCTCGATCGCGCCGAGTTGGTCGGAGATCGGAGGCGATCTCGCCGTGGGAACGGCGCGCATTCCGGAGCACGTGCCGGGGTAACCGTCGAGCGGCATCTCACAATCTTGCACTTGGGTATATTGAGGCGGGCATTATGATCGACGAAGCACGATGCAGTGAAAGTCTGGGCGAAACGCGATTGGGCGGGTTCAAAGCCGGGATCGCGATGGCGGCCGCGATCGCGGGCATGGCGTCCGTCGCCATCCAAGCCGCGCCGCGCGGACAGTCCACCCCCACGCCACCGGCGCCAGCCTGCGCCAAGGCCCTGCCCCGCATCCAGCAATGCATCGCCGCTGCCGCCCTGTCCTCCGCCAAGGCCAAGGACATGGCGACATTGACCGCCGTCGCCGACCAGCTGCGAAGCGGAATGGCGACGGATCGCGGCCCGTCGCTGCACTATCGGACCTATTGGCTGGCTTATGCCGATTATCTCGCTGCCACCTTGGCGCTCGGCGAGAAGCGCCTGGACCGCGTCGCCGCGCTGACGTCCGAGGCCGACACCCTACTCGACAAGCTGGCGGTCAAGGATGACGAAAGCTACGCGCTGCAGGATCTCGTGCTGCTCGTCCGTTTCGCGGTCGCCCAGCCTGCGGAGATCGAGACGCTCGTATCGAGGACCGCCGATCTACGCGCGAAGCTGGCCAAATCGGGCTCGGTCCGTGCGCTCTACGCGCTGGCGCTGGCCGATCACTATACCCCCAAGCAATATGGCGGAGGCCGCGTGGCCGAATCGCTGCTGCGCCAGGCGCTGGCCGCCCGTGAAGACGCTGCCAGCCCCCTCAAGCCGACCTGGGGCCGGGATGATTGTGCAGCCTTGCTGATCCAGATCCTGCGCCAGGCAGGGTCGAATGACGAGGCCAACACGCTCTACGCGCAGTGGCGCCAGCGCTACCCCGACAGCTTCGCGCTTGCCCAGCTCGCCAAGACGTCGTGATTCCTTCGGGACGGGCATGGGCGGCGGTTGCCGCTCCCGTCGTGATTGCCGTCCTGTCCCCCGCTGCCCTTGCACAACAAGCAGCGAAGGAAGTGACGATCACCGACCAGGACGGCGCGCCGATCGCGCTTGCCGAAGTGAAGCTGCTTTCCGCCGGCAGATCGGTGGACCTGCTGACCGACGATGCGGGACGCATTGCGGTCGATCCAGCCCTGTCGAACGGCGTCGGCGTCATCCACCTCGACGTGTCGGCAGTCGGCTACGAGCCTGCCAGCATCGATCTGGAGGCGCAGGGCACCACCAGTCCGGTCATCCAGCTGAAGCCGCTGGCGGCCGACAGCGGCGATATCATCGTGGTGAGCCGCAGGATCTCGCGGCCGTTCAGTCCGCAGACGCTCGGCTTCCTCGATGTCGTCACCGATCCCAAGGCGCAGGCGGATCCGATCCTCGCGGTCAACAATCTGCCCGCGAGCACCAACGTCACCGGCAATGCACGCATCACCTTTCGCGGCAACCGGGCATCGATCAACCGCGCCTATCTGAACGACGTCCCCGTCTATGAATTCTCCGCCGGTTCCGAAGTCGATAATTCGACCGAGAACCGATCGGTCTTCGGGCTGATCGTCGCCGACGAAGTGGAAACCTATCCGGGAAACCCGCCGACCTATCTTTCCGGCGCGACCGGGGGGGTGGTGCGCGTTCTGACGCCCGACACCAAGCCGTCGGGCAGCACGGTCTCCATCACCGACCTCGGGATCAGCGGCGGCCACAGCTTCGCCTCCAAGGCGCAAGACAATTTCGTCGCCGTCTATGGCTCGCTCACCGATTTCACGCTGCACAATGCGATCAATCCGGGGCTGGACGAATTGTACGGCAAGATCCGCTCTGCCAGCGGCGGCGGCCTCGCGCATCTGACGACGCGCAGCGGCGGCACGGTCAACATCTTCCTGCAGGGGGAAGTGGCGAACGATGCCTTTCCGTTCACGGTCTACGGCGTCGACAGCATGTTCCGGCTGAAGCCCGCGAAGCAGCGCTCGGTCGTCTCGGCAGCGCTGCCGATGGGGGGCATGGTGCTCAGTGCCAATGCCGCCTTCACGCATTCGACCATAAGCGAGGCGTTCGGACGCTCGCGGGTGCACAGCACCAATGCATATGGGTTCGGCTCGCTGGATCTGGCGCGGGGCTCCTCGCGCGACAAGACGAGCGTCCGTATCGGCGTGGACGGCGAATATATCAGGCAGGTCAGCGGCACCGCACTGGTCTTCGACGAAAACGCAGTGTCGACCGGCGCTTTCCGCAGCGCCCTGCGCCAGCTCACCGGCTATGTCTTCGCCACTTATCGCGAGAGCGAACGGCTGATGTTCAGCGCCGGCGCCCGCCACAGCATCGCGAGCAACATCGGCCCCGTCTTCTCCGTCCAGGCCAGCGCCACGCTGTCATCCCCGGACCTGCGGCACAAACTGATCGTCTCGATCGGCAAATATGGCGGCGTCGCCGTGCCGACCCGGGCCTATTACGGTCCAATGGCGCGATCGACCAACCGCCAGCTCGAAGCCGATTATTCGTGGCATTTCGCCAACAACGTGATCGGGCTGTCGGGATATCTGTCGGAAGAAAGCAGCGAAGGCGCCCCCTTCGACAGCCAATATCTGCGCATCAGCAGCACGATCGACAATCTGACCGGGATCGCCCGCTCGACGCGAAGCCGCGGGCTGGAAGCCTATGCCACCTGGCTGCCCGCCAAGGGCTTGGATGCACGGCTGTCCTTCGCGACGGTCAGCCAGAGCATGCGCCTGGGCGGCCAGCGCGTACGCGGAAGCAACGATTATCCGGGCATCCTGCGGGCCAGCGTCAAATATGCGACGCCGAGAACGAGCACCTACAGCCTCAGCTTGACGCACCGGTCCGGCGAGCCGTTCACGCCGGCGGAGGGCGTGATCCTGCCGTTCGGGTCGCCGTCACCGGTCTACGGCCCGGTCAATGCGGCGCGATTGCCGGCCTATCTGTCGCTCGACGCGAGCATCTCCCGCCGCGTCCGCATCCGGCCGGTTCCCGGCAATCCGCTGATCTTCGCGGTGTTGAACAACCTCGCGAACCACCGCAACGCCTCGTCGCAGATACTGACCCTGCCGGGCGACGCGCTCGCCTATCGCAATCTGGCGGAGAGGACCGTGGTGCTCGGGCTCACGACGAGCTTCTGACGCGCTTTCGGCAGTCGCGATCAATCGGGTTTGGAAAATGGTGCCCGGGGACGGGGTCGAACCGCCGACACTGCGATTTTCAGTCGCATGCTCTACCAACTGAGCTACCCGGGCACGGGTCCCGGCGAACGCCGGAAGCGGGCTCTTAGTCGGCGTCCCGGCCCGTGTCCAGCCCGCTTTGCGTGTTCGGATCAACGGCTTCGCCGGGAACGCGATATCCCTCGCCCAGCCATTGCAGCAGGTCGCGGTCCTTGCAGCCGCGGCTGCAGAAGGGCTTGAATTCGCTCTCGGTCGCTTTGCCGCAGATCGGGCAGCCGTCACGCTTTGCCAATGTTCACTCCTTGGGGGCGACGAAGCTGGTCGCGCCGCCGATGCGCCGGGCGAGCTCGGCGGTCCATTCGGGCCGCTGCGCCAGCCGGTTGGCGATTCGCCTGTCCACCATATGGGTAGCGGGCGGCGGCGGGGGAAGCCGCTCGATCCGCCGCAATTCCGCCCGCGCCGCGGCGCCGACCGGATCGGCGCGGAGCAATTCGGGCAGCGAGGGCCGCGTCCGCCGCCGGACGATTTGCAGAAAACCGAAGCCGTTGACCGTGGTCCGCTCGAAGGGTTGCGGCAATGCGGCGTCGATCGCCTCGGCCACCGCCTGCCGCGCCGCCTTGTTGGCCAAAGTCGGGAAATCGATGCCGATCGAGCCTGCGATGCCGTGCCGCTCGATCGCGCGCGCCACCGCATGCGCCGCCGCTACCGCGAGCGGCTCGAGCGGTCCGCCGCCATCGACGTCGAACAGAGTCATCGCCGGGGTCGGCGACAGCCGCAGCGCGCCGCCCGCAAAGGCGATCTCGCCGGTCATTGCCTCTTCGAGCACCTCGGACCAGCCGGCTTCCTCGAACAAATCGGGCTCGTGGGCGCGCAGCATCCGCACCGGCACGCCGCTGCCGGCGATGCGCGTCAGCAAATTCGGGCCTTCGTCGGGCACCGCGTCGGGACCCGCGGGCACCGCCTTGGGCAGCTTCGGCCGCCCCGCCTCTGGGATCGCCTCGCGGACGATGCGCACGCGCAGCGGCCGGCCCTGGGTGATCCCCTGCGGCAGCGGATCGCACAATGCCTCGCCGCCCTCGAACGCGAGCTTGCCGGTGCTCTTGTCGACCAGCCGCGCGTCGAGCACCGCGTTGTGCCGCGGCGCAGTGCGTTCGAGTTCGATCCGCGCCTTCCAGATTACCCCGCGCGAGACGAGCGCGGCGCGGTTCTCGCCGATCCCCGCCTCGTACAGCCACTCAGCCAAGCGAATAGCCCGCGCCTTCGAGCAGCGCCCGCGTCTCGAACACCGGCAGCCCGACGACGCCCGAATGGCTCCCCGACAGGAAGCGCACGAACGCCTCGGCCTTGCCCTGGATCGCGTAGCCCCCGGCCTTGCCCATCCCCTCGCCGCTCGCGACGTACCAGTCGATCTCGGCCTCGCTCAGTCGCTTGAAGGTGACGACCGTGTCCGAGATCCGCGTCCGCGCGTTGCCGTCCGGGCCGATCAGGCACACCGCCGACAGGCAATGGTGCCGCCGGCCGGAGAGCAGGCCGAGCATCCGCCGCAGATCGGCTTCGTCTTCGGGCTTGGCAAGGATGCGGCGGCCGACCGCGATCGTGGTGTCGCCGGCCAGGACGATCTCGTCCGCGGCACGTTCCACCGCCTGCGCCTTGTCGATCGCGACGCGCAGCACATAGGCGCGGGGCAGCTCGCCCGGCCGGACATCCTCGTCGACATCGGGCGCGGCGACGCGCGCGGGCTCGGCGCCGATCCGCTTCAGCAGATCGAGCCGGCGCGGCGAAGTGGAGGCGAGGACGAGCCGCACAGGCCCGCCGCTCACTTGAAGCGGTAGGTGATACGGCCCTTGGTCAGGTCGTACGGCGTGAGTTCGACGAGCACTTCGTCGCCGACCAGCACGCGGATGCGGTTCTTGCGCATCTTGCCGGCGGTGTGGCCGAGAATCTCGTGATCGTTCTCGAGCCGGACGCGGAACATGGCGTTGGGCAGAAGCTCAACGACCTGGCCGCGCATTTCTAGGAGTTCTTCTTTGGCCAAAAATATGCCTCTCGGGTGAGCGCCAGCAAAAGTGGCGGTGCCTTTACTCTGCTACGCGCGAAAAGGGAAGGCGGACGGCAAGCGGCTGCGTCCACGGTAAGTAGATGGGTATCGCGTACCCCAAAGTCCAGCGCGGAACAATGCGCGAATCTCACGGATTCTCACTCTCGGTCAATGGAGAGTGTCATGAGCGAACGCGAACTGATCGAGCCCCATAAGGGCGACAAGCGCTATGTCCGCCGCGACGAGAAGGGCCAGTTCGACGAAGTCGTCGATGCCGGCCGCAGCCTCGCGCAGGACGTGCGCCACCATAGCGAGCACAAGAAACCGCGGAATCAGGGCGATCGCGGCGACTGACCCCCTTGCCTCCGCCCTCCCGCGCCACTTACACTGATGTAAGTTGACGGCCGGCAAGGCCGCGCGGGAGAGCAGGATGGCGGAGGCATATATCGTCGCGGCGGTGCGGACCGCCGGCGGCAAAAGGGGCGGCAGGCTGATCGGTTGGCATCCGGTCGACCTCGCCGGCGCAGTGCTCGCCGAAATCGCGGCGCGCAGCGGCGTGGATCCGCTCGCGATCGACGACGTGATCATGGGCTGTGTCGGGCAGGCCGGCGAGCAGGCGCTGCATGTCGGGCGCAACGCCGTGCTCGCCTCGGGCTTGCCGGCGAGCATCCCGGCGGTGACGATCGACCGCCAGTGCGGCAGTTCGCAACAGGCGATCCAGTTCGCCGCGCAGGCGGTGCTGTCGGGTACGCAGGACGTGGTGATCGCCGCTGGCGTCGAGCATATGAGCCGCGTGCCGATGGGCACCAGCGTCGCCGGCGCCAAACCGTATAGCGAGCGCCAGCTCGAACGCTTCGGGGTGCGCGGGTTCAGCCAATTCACCGGCGCCGAGAGGATCGCGCGAAAATACGGGCATAGCCGCGAGGCGCTCGATGCCTATTCGCTCGAAAGCCATCGCCGCGCCGCCGCCGCGGTCGAACGCGGCGACTTTGCCGACGAGATCATGCCGATCGAAATCGAGGGCGGGATTCATGCACAGGACGAGGGCATTCGCTTCGACGCGAGCCTCGAAGGGCTAAGCGGTCTCAAGCCGCTGGTCGAAGGCGGCGTGATCACCGCGGGAAACGCCAGCCAGATCTGCGACGGCGCCTCGGCAGTGATGGTAGTGAGCGCGGCCGCACTCAAGACGCACGGCCTGACCCCGCTCGCGCGCATCCACAACCTCACCGTGACCGCCGGCGATCCGGTGATCATGCTCGAGGAGCCGCTGTTCGCCACCGATCGCGCGCTGCAGCGCGCGGGCATGTCGATCGACGATATCGACCTGTACGAGGTCAACGAAGCCTTCGCGCCGGTGCCCTTGGCCTGGCTCGAGCACACCGGCGCCGATCCCGCCAGGCTCAACGTCAATGGCGGCGCGATCGCGCTCGGCCATCCCCTCGGCGCCTCGGGCACAAAGCTGATGACAACCCTGCTCCACACGCTGCGCAAGCGCAGGCTGCGCTACGGACTTCAGACGATGTGCGAAGGCGGCGGCGTCGCCAACGTGACGATCGTCGAGGCGTTGTGAAGAGACGCGCAAATCCTCCCCCTCCGGGGGAGGATTTAGGTGACCGGCGCGCTTTCCGGCATCCGCGTCATCGAGTTCGGCGGCATCGGCCCCGCTCCGTTCGCCGCGATGATGCTCGCCGATCACGGCGCCGAGGTGATCCGTATCGAGCGCCCCGACGCGACCTTCGGCCCGCACGCGCTCGCCAGATCCCGCAAGGCGGTCGGCCTCGAACTCAAGTCCGCCGAGGGCGCCGCAATCGCCCGCGCGCTCTGCCGCGACGCCGATGGCCTGATCGAAGGCTTCCGCCCCGGCGTGATGGAGCGCCTCGGCCTCGGCCCGGACACCCTGCTCGCCGACAATCCGCGGCTCGTCTACGGCCGCATGACCGGCTGGGGCCAGGACGGCCCGCTCGCCTTGGCACCGGGCCACGACATCAACTATATCGCCGTCGCCGGACTGCTCGACGGGATCGGCACGCCGGGCCAACCGCCGGTCGCCCCGGTCAATTATCTCGGCGATTTCGGCGGCGGCGGGATGCTGCTTGCGTTCGGGATGGTCAGCGCCTTGCTCGCGGTGAAGCGCGGCGCGCCCGGCCAGGTTGTCGACGCGGCGATGACCGACGGCGCCGCGCTCCTCGCCAGCATGAGCTGGGGGTTCAAGGCCGCCGGCCTGTGGCGCGGCGGCCCCGGCGCCAATTTGCTCAGCGGCGCCGCGCCCTTCTACCGCACCTATGCCTGCGCCGACGGCCGCCACGTCGCGGTCGGCGCGATCGAGCCGTTGTTCTATGCCGCGCTCGCCGCCGGGCTCCGCGAGGACGCCGCCGGCCAGATGGACGCCGACGCCTGGCCCGCACGCACCGAGCGCTTCGCCGCGACCTTCGCCACTCGTACCCGCGACGAATGGATCGCGCATTTTCCGCCCGAGGCCTGCGTCTCCCCCGTGCTGACGTTCGACGAAGCAGCCGCGCACCCGCATAACCGCGCGCGCGGCACCTTCGCGAAAGGCGCGCCCGCCCCCGCCCCGCGCTTCGCGGCCACGCCTGCGCTCCAGCCGCAGCCTTCGCGGACCGGCGAATGGACCGACCGGGTGCTGGCAGGCCTCGGATATGACGAACCCCAAATCGCGGCGCTCAGGGCCGCAGGCACGATCGGCTAGGAGAACGACATGAACTTCCAAGACACCGCCGCAGTGGTGACCGGCGGCGCCTCAGGGCTCGGCGCGGCAACGGCGCGGGCGCTGTCCGCGGCGGGCGCCAAGGTCGCCTTGTTCGACATGAACATCGAGAAAGGCGAGGCGGTGGCCGCCGAGATCGGCGGCATCTTCTGCAAGGTCGACGTCCGCTCCGACGACGAGGTCGATGCCGGCTTCGCCAAAGCGCGCGAGGCGCATGGTCAGGAGCGCATCCTCGTCAATTGCGCCGGCGTCGGCAATGCCTTCAAGACCGTCGGCCGCGACAAGGCGAGCGGCGAAATCCGCCAATTCCCCGCCGCGGCGTTCGACTGGGTGATCCAGGTCAACCTCGTCGGAACCTTTCGCTGCATCGTCAAGTCGGCAGCCGGCATGCTGACGCTCGACCCCAGGGAAGACGGTGAGCGCGGCGCGATCGTCAATACCGCCAGCGTCGCCGCCGAGGACGGCCAGATCGGCCAGGCCGCCTATTCGGCGTCGAAGGGCGGGATCGTCGGCATGACGCTGCCGATCGCGCGCGACCTGGCCTCGGAGGGCATCCGCGTCAACACGATCCTGCCTGGCATCTTCGACACGCCGCTGATGAACGCCGCGCCGCCGCAGGTGAAGGAAGCCCTCGCCGCCGCGGTGCCCTTCCCCAAGCGCCTCGGCCGGCCCGAGGATTATGCCAGCCTCGCGCTCGAGATGCTGCGCAACCCGTATTTCAACGGCGAGGACGTCCGCCTCGACGGCGCGATCCGCATGGCGCCGCGGTGAGCCCGGCGCGCGCCCATAACCAGCCCGTCACTCCGGACTTGTTCCGGGGTCCACTGCGCGGCAGCGGAAGCACGCACGCCTCTTGTCCTTCCGGTGCCGCACGGTGGACCCCGGCACTTCGGCCGGGGTGACGGTTAGGGAGAAGGCTACAATGCAAAGCACTTGGCGCGAAGACCCCGAACTCACCGCCCTCGCCGAGTCCGCATCGCGCTTCTTCGAGCGCCATGCCCCGCCCGAGCGCATCGCGGCGTGGCGCGAAGCCGGGCAGGTCGAGCGCGCCTTCTGGCGCCACGCCGGCGAAGCCGGACTGCTCGGCGTCTCGATCCCGACCGAATATGGCGGCGCCGGCGGCGACTTCCGCCATGACGTCACGCTCGTCGAGCAGGTCGCCCGCCACGGCGTCGAGGGCTTCGCCCTATCGCTGCACAACGTGATCATCCTGCCCTATGTCCTCGCCCATGGCACCGAGAAGCAGAAGCGCCGCTGGCTGCCTAAACTCTGCTCGGGCGAGAGCGTCGCGGCGATCGCGATGAGCGAGCCCGGGGCGGGATCGGACCTCCAGTCGATCCGTACGACTGCGCTGCGAGACGGCAACGGCTATCGGATCAACGGCGCCAAGACTTTCATCTCGAACGGCCAGATCGCCGACTTCATCATCGTCGTCGCCAAGACCGATCCTGACGCGGGCGGCAAAGGCGTGTCGCTGCTCGTCGTCGAGACCGAGAGCGCCGATGGCTTCCGCCGCGGCAAGGCGCTCGACAAGATCGGGCTCGACGCGCAGGACACGTCGGAGCTGTTCTTCGATGATGTCTGGGTCCCCGCCGACAACCTGCTCGGCACCACCGAGGGCCAGGGCTTTCGCCAGCTGATGGCCGAGCTCCCGCGTGAGCGCCTCGTCATCGCGGTGTCGAGCGTGATCGCGATGGAGAGGGCGGTCGAAGTGACTGTCGAATACGTCAAGCAGCGCGAGGCGTTCGGCAGCCGCGTGTTCGATTTCCAGAACACCCAGTTCAAGCTCGCCGAGTGCAAGGCCAAGGCGGCGGTCGCACGCGTGTTCGTCGACGACTGCATCGCCCGCCAGATCGCCGGAACGCTCGACCTCACCACCGCGGCGATCGCCAAGCTGTGGGTCACCGAAGCCGAAGGCCAGGTGGTCGACGAATGCCTCCAGCTGCACGGCGGTTACGGCTATATCAACGACTATCCGATCGCGCGGATGTGGCGGAATGCGCGGGTGCAGCGGATCTATGGCGGATCGAACGAGATCATGAAGATGCTGATCGCGCGGTCGCTATAGAGTCCCTCTTAGCCCCTCCCCTTCAGGGGAGGGGTTGGGGT
>NZ_JBYSXG010000031.1:0-56142 GCF_058782005.1 Sphingomonas sp. FW306-1B-B10E | reverse complement strand
AACCTGCTGCGCTTCATCATCGCCCCCTCAATGACGGACTCTAGCTCAAACTGGCGGAGTTCCAGGGAAGCACGTCAAGTGTGGGATACTTCGAAAATCAGCTAGAAAAACCTGCTGATTTCTGCGGGTTCATACATTTTTCACCGGTTTGGGCGAGGCCCAAAGGCGCAGGTGGCGGAGCGGGAGGAACCTCAGATTCTGCCGCATTGAACTGATTTCACTAAGAACTTTATGGCGCGGCCATCGGCTACCCCACATTTTTCCCCACACTTGGCGCGAGATTTTATGGAGCGGCGCGACACAGGCGGCGTCCGCTTTGCGCCCCGGTTGCCGTCGTTCGCGCTGTTACTCGCTTCACCCGAAAGCAGGCGTTCGTTCATTTGGAATACACTGGCTTTCGCATCCAGTTCTCGAGTGAGAGCCGACCGGATGTGCTGGACGCCGATGGGTTTTTCCGCGCTCGGCCGCGAGGCTCTCGGACTGATCGACGCGAACTTCCAGGAGCTTGACCAGTACTTCGTCACTCCGCGAACTGGAGATGACGGCGGCGATGGTTAAACCGTCGCCTCCTTGAGCTCCTCGTCGCCGACCAGACGCATGATTATGGTCTGCGAGCTCAGCACCGGGGTTCCGACTGAGTACGAGATGAGCTGGCCATCCTCGAAGGTGTGCTGCGTCGCCCCCGCGAATGCCTCCAGCGGGAGCCGGAACTTTGCGCGAGGGTTGTGGAAGACCTGCAGTTCATCGGACCAGCGTTCACCGTAATCGGCAACAACCTCCTCGCTGAACGGAGTGCCCACGACCGCGTTCGGGTCCGGGTCGAGGCGGAAGCCGATGCGAAGGTAGCGGTGGTCATCCGGTGCGTAGCCGGCGTCGACGCCCATGCGGTCGAACTTGGCTAGCGTGCCCGCATTCGAGAAGACCACCGCTGAGATGTTCTCGGCACCTTCCAGGTCGAAGAAACCCGTCTCGATGGTCTTCGTCTTATAGACGTGGTCGCCGATCTTGACGGTACGGATGGACAGACTTCCGTCGACGAACTCCCACTCAATGCGGTGTCCGTAGAGGTAGAGCCACAGTGCATCCTGCGTCCAGGTCATCGACCCCACCTCTCCGTCTCCGCCCGGCTTGTGGAAGTCGGCAACGGCGATCACGAACGGCTTGCCAGCTCCGGGACCGCGCTCCCAATAGCTTTCGCCGTTGGCGTTCTTCTTGTTCAACTTGGCGGTGAGCGACGCGCCGAACTTCATCGGCATGTAGTCGGAGAGGAAGACCTTCATCTCCTCTGGTGTCTGGGGATCGGGATGATCGGCGAGCACGCCAGCTTCCGACGGCGCGCAAGTTGTTGCCTCGATCGTGAATTCTCCGCGGGGCGACGCGATGTGGAAGTCCGGCGCTTCGGGCTGCGTCACGTCGTAGCCGAGCTCGCGGAAGACCGCCCAGAGGTACAGCTCCCACAGCCTCTGGTCGAACTGCTTCGTCTGGAACTCCTTCACGAAGTGCGGATCGCTAGGCGCAAGCCAAGGGCCGAGTTCCTTGAAGACGGCGCGGGCTGGTGCGCGGCCAGGAGTGTCGAGCAGCAGCTTGAAGTTCGGATGAAGATCCATCTCCTTCGTTCCGGGCGGTACGGTGAGTAGATCTGTGGGGTGATTGGTCTCGTCGCCTTGGGTGCCGAGTGCCGCGAGGTCCTCGCCGGATACGGCCTTCGCAATGCGTTCGCGAAGCGCGACCGTAGCATACCCCGCAGAGCGAAGGCTACCGTCCGTGTCGGCTGAGCGGAAGCGGCCGTTGCGGTCGCGAGCCAGCAGCGACCAGTAGTAGTCGTCGTCGGTGACGTCCCGAGCAATGACGCCGATTACCAGTTCATCGAGATCGGCCCAGTAATCGACCTCCTCGTAAAGAAAGGCGGCCGGGGACATTCTCGTGCCGATTGCAAGCAGGTTGAAGCGCGATCGAGAGATTCGATTGCTCAGCTTCTCACGTTCTGCGCGCGCCTTCCGCTTCGCCTTGGCCTCTCCCATGTCGCTCTTCCCCAAAAATTGAAGGCCGAACGTTGGAAGAGATACTCGCGCGTGCAAGACTCCGACGTATTCTTACGCAACATGCAACCAATTTGTGCAGGACCGATCATACGCTCGGTCCGCCAGTTTTGAAGTCGTTCTTCCTCGCTGCTGCAGGACTAGCGCGCCCAGCGCGTTCAGCGAGCGGAGGCCGACCAGCTTCCGTCGCCACTCGCGCCGTTGATCGCTCTAGTGCATTGGCGATCTCGGCAATTCCCTACCGCCACACTAGTGTCGCGATTGCATGGACCACCTCGATCAATTTCCCAAGCGAGACGACAACCGCGGTATAGAGGAGCGCGCGGTTGCAGCGTTCAACGCGCTGCTCGCAACCAGCGAAGCGTTCGACCTCCAGGCGGGCGACCGCAGGGACTACGGAACCGACTGTCAGATCGAGGCCGTTGGGTCGGGGGCGGCATCCAATGCACGCGTACATGTCCAGATTAAGGGTACGCGGCGTGAGCTCAACTCGGACGGCTCCGTCAGCGTTCAGGTCGCGCGGACCAACCTGAACTACCTCCTGGTTCAGCCACACAGCATCTACGTCTGTCACCACGAACCGTCTCGCTCGTTGCGCGTGAGAACAGTGGAGTCCGTGCTTCGGCAGTACGAGCACAACGGACGCGGATGGACCGAACAGGATTCGCTGACCATCACGTTTGACACGGAGCTGACCGCCGAGTGGCTCGGTGAATACTCAGCGCTCGTACGTTCCAGCGCGATCGCTTTGCGTCGCCGCCGCTCGGGTCAGATCGGCGCTGCGGCCTCGGTGGTGCCATCGCTGCTTCGGCGTCGCGCCCCGGACGTCCATGTTCCTGCGGATCGCGACGCTGCGGCCGAGCTCCTAAACCCTCTCTACGAAGAGGGCACTGACGATGCCATCAGCGCAGCCTTCGACCAGTTCGCGGCGGTGCTGGGTCCCGGCTCGGACGCCATGGGCCCCGCGTACATGGCAGAGATCAACTTCGGGATGGATGGCAGGGAAATCGACCGCGACCGGGTCGAGGCGGCCATCAAGCACTTTAGGAACAAGCTCAGGCATGGACGCTTTCAGCCCGCAAGTCTGAACTATACGATAGGTAACGCCTATTCCGCGCTCGGGCGCGAAGTTGAGGCCCGCATCGCCTACGAGACGGCCCTCTCCGATCCGAAGATCGCGAGAATGGGCGAGCTGGAGGCGCAGATCGAGAAGAACCTCGGGACGAGCATCGAGCGGCTGGGAGACGAAGTGTCGGCGGCGTCGCACTACCACCGGGCCTTGGAGCTGGATCCCGCGCTCCCCGAGGCCCACTACGCCTTGGGCCAGTACCACATCCGCAATGGCAGGTATCAGGAAGCCCTCGACCATTTCGACCAAGTAGTTTTCGAGAAAAGGCAACCCAATGCGATGTCAGGCGTCGCCAGCTGGAGGATGAACGCACTGTTCAATCTGGGCGAAGGACGCGCTGCTTTTCGCGAGATCAACACCATGCTCGGTCGAGCTGAGGACGAGATGTGGATCTGGCCTTGGTGCGCGAGGCTGGTCGCGCTCTTCGGGAGGACCACTGTGGACAATGCGCGACAGGCCCTACCGTTCTGGCGCCGCTACGTGGCTCGGTATCCCGACCATCCGCGTGCCAGAATCGAGCTCCTGATGGCAACATTCTACTTGCGCGGTCAGGGTGTGGACGTTGGCAAGACCTACCGTGAATTTCGGGTCGAGTTTGACGAGCACATTGCGAAGGCTGATGATTCCGATGCAGCCCTGCCATGGGACAGGCTGGGGCATTGGGCGCAGGAGGAAGAGGACTGGGACGAAGCGGAGCGGTGCTATCGTCGGGCATATGACCTCGACGGAGGCGAATATGGATACTGCCTAGGTACGGCACTGCTGTTTCTTGGCCGGCACGAGGAGAGTCTTCCGCTACTCCTAGACCAAGCTGAACGGATACAGCCGGACGCGTTGAGCTGGGTGCAGGTCGCAAACGCGTACCTTCATCTGGACCGATCCGACGAGGCCGTCGCTGCTTTCCGCAAGGCAACGGAGATTGATCCGACCGACGGTACCGCGTTCTTCGAACTGGGTGGAGCGCTATGGAATAAGGGCGAGCGGGATGAGGCCGTCAGCATCTGGTGGGAAGCTCTGGGAAATTTTCCGCAGCATGAACTTCGCAAGCAAGCGCTCGATTGCGTGGCGATCCACCTGGCAGGCGGCGTCCTTTTTGGGGAAGCCCCGGCGGATCCGACTAACACTCATTCGTGATCAGTCTCGGGTTCCGCATCGGCTCCTTAATATGCCACCGCAGGACGACACGCTGCTCGTATCCTGACCATCGATCAGCGGGCTCGTCAGACTCCGTCCCCAATACGCCCCATACTCTCGGCCGTTCAGCCTCGTTCGGCGCGCGCCCCAACCTGTCGTCCGTTAATCTCACCGGACGACCCGCGACGCCGCTAGTTCCAACTCGGGATCGTCAGCGACGGGACCCCCTTTGCGGAGCAGCGAATCCTGGAGTGGCTAGACCCGCACCCGACCATGCCCTGCTCATTTCATGATGGAAAAAGCGGTGGACGAGGCGCGGGCCATCCCCCGCTTTCCATCTGCGCGGCGATATCGCGATCGCTGAACCGCCTGACGGTTGATGCCGCCAAGAACTGTACGCCGACAGCAAGCCGCACCACCGCCAGCCTATTCAGACCCGCCGGCGCGTACCGGCTCGCAACGTAGGGCGGCAAATGCCCAACCACATCGGTCGCGATCGCGTCGTCGCGGTGCGGCGTCTCTTGCGCGAGCCTGGCCATGAGCTTCGCGAGATCGTGACCGTCCCTGCCTTTGAACGAGTTCGGATCGGCCCCGTTCTTCACCAACGCGGCCTTCAGCGACAACTCGGCCGTCATGCAGATAGGCTGCAGGACCGAGTCCACGCTGAACGCCGTCGGCAGATTATTTGCCGCATCGGCCAGATTCGACGTCGCCATCTTCCACAGGGTCAGCTCCGGACCAGCGCCACCCTGCATGTCGTCCAGCCCGTAGGTGAGATCGTGGAGATCGGCGAATGCGAAGCTCGAGCGGGCTGCAAGCTCCCGATCCTCTCGGCACCAGCGCCACCACTCCTCGTCGCTGGCGAAGCCCAAGCCGTTCCAGACGGATATCTGCTGGGGTCTACCGAACACGACCGGTACCACCACACGCCGAACCTGATCGACGACGGCCGCGAGCCCGATCCCCATGCCCGGCCAGTTGGCCTCAACCTCGGGGATCATCTGGGCATACGCATCCATGATCCGCTTCACTTCCGGATTTCCTCCAGCCCCAATTGAGAAGCTCGATCCGAGGATCTCCATCGCAGCATGAAATGGGCGCTGATGCGGATGCAGTCCCCGCTCGGCAAATTTCACGTCCAGCGCGTGAAGCGTTTCCTTTGTCCAGTTGGTCATCAGCGCGCCTTAAAGGAATTTAGCCGCGATATCGCGTCGACCGGTAGGGTCCGTGTGCGTGATCTTGTCGTCCTTGGGATAGTAGAACCCCGTCACGTAAAGGTCGTGCTTCCCGATCTCCACCCGGATCGACAATTCCATGCCGTCGTCCCAGGTGTCGCGGACCGAGGCCTTGCAGGTTTCGCCACGCAGCTCGAACTCGAACGAGGGACTTTCTCGGTCCCACGCGTCGATCGCCGTACGGATGAGAGTCCGGGCGATCGCGTCGCGCTTCTTGGGCGAGAGCATGTCGAGCGACGATTCCAGTATCGGACCGAACATGCCGCTGGCATTCATCGCTTCCAGAATCTTGCGCATGTGTGCGCCGGCGTGCTGATTCACGAAGAGCGACGACCGGGACCCATGTGGGCCGCCGAGGATGTTGAGCCGAATGTTCCACCATGTCTCCGCGACCTGCGCGCGATCAGCCGCTGCCGCCATGTTCTGCGTGAACCAGGCGATGGCGTCCCGGCTTCGAATGGTGCCATCCGCCTCAAGCTCCACGTTCATGGCGACCACAACAACCGGGTATGCGCTGTCCGCGTACAGCGGCCCGTCGAGCCTGCGCGCATAGAGCCCGGGTATCTGCCCAACCGACGCGACGAGCCTGTCCGCCTTAGCGTCGGAATAGGGACAAGTAACGAATCCGCGCACGAATTCCTGAGTGTGGTCGACGCCTGCATAGGCCTTCAGTTGCCTGACATCCGAGATGTACTCCCCTCCGTTTCGAAGAGGCATCGTCAGGATGGGATGCCAGTCAGGATACCGCTCGACGGCATTGCCGAGTTCCTCGATCAACTGTGCGACGCGATCTCGACCCGCCTCCCGGTCGCTAAGATCGCTGGTGAGGAAATTCAGTGCCCTTGCATTCTGCTGAGCGGCAACGGCCGGAGAGCGAAATTCCATAACACGAGACCTCCACGTGAGATGATCCATTCACGTAAGTATAGCAGTTTACGTGAACATTCAATATCGTGGCGCAGCGAGTGTCTGCAATGGTTGGCCGCGGCGCAGCCGGTACGTGAAGCTGATCGGCAAGGGGCGCCGCGGCGGGCGTGGCTCTCCGCCCGGCGCGAGCTAGCGCCGCTGATTGGCGGAAGGACCGCCGATACGGTCGATAGCCCGTGGAGGCTGCCCCATTGAAATTGCGCTGGATCGATCGCGCTTCTTTAGGTGGACACCCACTCCTCGGGTACCAATGCTTGACCCCGCCACTCTTCAATCAACTCAACGCCCGGCAGCCCGCCCCAAACGTCCTCGTCCGCGTGGTCCAGCACAATGACCTGCAAGCGCCCACGCGCGGCGAGTGCTTGCTGTCCAAGCAGCTGGAACACCTTTCGTACCGCGACGACGTCCTCGTCGCGCCAAGAGACAGGCTCGATGGCCTCATCTCCCGCAACGCGACGGGGAAAATAGACTTGGCTGGGCTGGTCATAAACCAGCAACCCCGGGACGGGATGGTGCGGGATGTCGAGGAAGAAGTCCTGCAACGCGAGAGTTAGCGCGACATGGTATGCAAGCCAGTTCGCGCCGCTGCCAATTTCCCAGAGATAGTCATCTCTCCTCCCCCGAACGACCTTCACCGTAAGGTCATCGACCATCAGGCGAACGGGCGCGTTGGGCCACTCCGCGTCGAGACGAGGCACAAACCGGCCGGTGGTGCCTTCAATCGTGTCGAGAGCGTTACGCAGCTTTCGCGCGATTTCTGCCTCGGAGACGAGCGGTTGCAGCTCCCCAATCTGCCTCTTGAGCCCGTCGATCTCCTGGCGGAGGCCCGCGGATTGATCCGTGCGGTCATAAAGGAGCAATGCCTGTTCAAGGCGCCCGAGAAAGCGTTCCATCCGATCGAATCGGTCGATGGCCTGCTTGGCCTGTTGCGAGTTGCGCTCGAGGAGACCGATCTCGCGCTTGATCTCGTTCAGGCGGCCCAGAAGAAGTTCGGTCGAGCCGCGCAGACGCAGGATTTCCCTATCGAGCGTGTCCGAAATGCTAGGGTGGGTGCGGAGGCGGACCTCGACAGCTGCCAGCGCATCGCTGAGCTGCTCGATCTTGTCGATACCCCCGTCGCCAATAGCGGCAAGAGCCTCCTGTGGGCGCTCCTCGCCGGTCAGCTGGCGGATCCAGTCCGATAGCGACAGGCGATCACGCTGGATTCGGATCGCGCTGCCATAGGCGTCGCTGCTTTCGATCAGGCGTCGCAGCTCGGTAAGGCGTTGGCGCTGCTGAGTGAGTTCAAGGGAAACCTTGCTCTCGTCTTCTCGCAGCTGTCGAAGGCGATTCATCGATTGGTCAATGCCCTCGATCGTCGGGTGGGCGGCGTCCGAATTCCTCGCCACAACGCCGCGCAGGAGCTCAACGATATCGGTCCAAGCGACAGGAATCTGCTCACTGGGAAGCACCAGGCCGAACTCGATCGCCTGTCTGATCCACGCCTGCGCTTCCAACCGCCAAGCATTCCCGGCTGCGGTCAGCGCTCGCAGGTCGCTTTCCCGGCGCCTTAGCAGCCGCCCCAGCCGCTCGAGCTCATAGCGTGCCTGCAACACGTCCGCGGTCACCGCCTGCAGCACATAGGGGAAGATGGTCTTCAGCTTCTCGCGATGCTCGGTGGTATCCGCCTTGAAGAACATCACGTCCGGGTTGGCCACGATATTTTGCGGCTGGAAGGTGAACGCCATCAGGTCACGGAAGCTGGGTCGAGACTTGAAGGTTGCTTCGGCGTCCGGCTCGAAATCCAAGTTGGTCAGGCCGGCCAGACGGTTGAGCACCCGCTTCACGGCCTTTACCGTGGTGTCCTTCCCGGAAATGCGCTGCGGGACATCGACGGTGTCACCTTCGATCAACACCATGTCGTGCGTGCCCTGCTGATCGCCGGGCTCTCGGCGTGCGAACAGCTTCTGTCCCTCAACGGTGTCGACGACGATCCCGAACCAGCTGCAGTTCTCGCGGATGACGCCGACGGGAATCGCGCATTTGTCGGCAGCCAGACAATAGTCGATGATGGGAATGACGGCCGACTTCCCGGTCTTCGATGCACCGCTGATCACGTTGACGACACCTGGCGCGAAGCTGACGATCCGCGGATCGCGGTGGTCGCGGGGCCAGAGAATCAGTTTTTGAAGCTGGAAGAACATCAGAAATCGACCCTGAGTGTTGAAGCGATTTGAGGTAGGCCCAGCTTCGAGAACCAGTAGCCGATTTTTTCGGCCGCCGAGCCGAAGCCCTTGAGCCGTTCAGGCACGACCGGCTTTTTTGCGCCGAGCAAGTCCAAGGGGTAGGCTCTCAGGGCTGCTTCGGCGTAGTCGATCCGGATGAGACGCGCGGTTGTCGCCACGCCGATCGCTTGAAGGCTCAACTCTCGCAGCTGAAGGGCGCGATCATGCAGCGCCACCAGCGTCTCGCGTTCCTTGTCGAACTTCGCAGCGAACAGCGCCAACCCGGAAGATTTCCTGGTCGACATGACTTCCTCGAACGTGGGGCGATGGAGCAGCATCGGCAGCACCAGGAATGCGAGGGGCAGCGGCACATTTTCTGCGCCGTCCTCTTGGTACCCCAAGCCGAAGTGCCAGATCAGATATGCGCCGACTGCCGGATTCTGAACGGCTTCGATCTCGCCCAAGCTTGCACCGTAGATGAGGCTCATGCTTCGTCCTCATCGAGCAGGGCATCGGAATGGGGGTGCCAACCAAGACGTCGCCGATCGGCAAGATCGTGAAAGCTTCCCTGTACGAAATGATCGGGAACCGCGCGACCTTCCAGCGGAGCCTGATGACGCATCGCCTGGCGGAATGCCAACCGACCCTGAAGTGAAGACGGTTTGTCGCCGTGCAAGTCGGCGACATCTCCTCGGATGAGGCTATGTCGCGCCACCAGATCGTCGTCCCAGCTCTCGAGGCTTCGTGGGAAGATGAAGCCGCGGTCAGCCCAGTCGGCTTTGTCCGCGGAGGTTAGCAAGAAGTGGCTGATGGCGCGGAGCCGTTCATCCTCCTCGACTTCGACGAGTTCTAACTGGCGGATGAAGACCGGGCGGGTCGACGCGATCGCGCTCACGACTTCCGGGCCCGGAATCTCGCTCGTTGATACCAGCAGCCCCGGCAAATTGTTGAGCCGTACAAAGGCGTGGAAGTCACGACGGAAGGAATCCGCCTCGAGTATCGGCAACTCACCGCGCTGGATCAGGCGATCGATCGCCTGCTTTGCCTGCCCGATCCCTGATTTGATCAGGAGGTCGATATGCTCATTGGCGACCGATGGCTTAAGAAGATCGCGGATGGTATCGAGCGGGTCCTCGGAATCGGCGATCAGCGTGAAGGGTAGCCCAATCGCCTGCTGGGTCGTTTGCCCGGCCTCTAGGAACCGCTGGAGGTGCGCAGCGCAAGCCGGAGGGGTTTTTAGCTTCCCTAGCTTCTGCTTCACCGTCTCGATCGCACCGCTCAGTTGCTCGACGTTCCCGGCCTCAGACAATGACTTAACAAAATCGCCAGACTTGGGGGGCGTCACATAGATGCTAAATCGTGTTGCCCCCGGGGCGCAAGTCCCGGCCTCAATCATCACGAGCCAGTTGTCGAAAGCCTTCCAAAGGTCGGTTGCCCAATCCGAAACCGGATTCTGCTTCTGCGCGCTTTTGGTTTGCTCAAGATAGAGGCTGCCGTCGAGGTAATGAACGGCCACGTCGTCGAGGTATTCTAAAGAGACCCGCGCGCCCTTGGGGCATGTGAGCAAATGATAGAATAGCCGCACAGGCTGCAAGGCGTAGCCTAAATACTGGCCTGCAGCGCTGTGCTTCGTCGGCTTGACTTCGGCATTCATCGTTACGCCCCCTGCGGACGATGCTGTGCGAAAGGGCTAGCTCCGGTCAACCAGGAAAAGCGTCCGGGTCGGTCATCCTCAGAACCCCACTCACGCCGAGCGAAGCTGCCGCTATGGCTCGCCCCGGCGCCCGCTATGCGGTCGAAGGCTTATCGCAACTTGCCTGAAGAGCGGGATCAATGATTCCACGGATGCGAGAAGGTGTTGCCAGGCGAATACATAGCTGCCGCTTCATGCTCCGGATGCTCCAAACCTGCCATTCCGCAACCGGCCCAACAGCTGCCGGACTGGAATGCACCCTAAATCGGGCCGTTCGGACGCGGTTGCCCGATCCCGGTAGCTGCCATTCGCCGAGGCTCGTCCGCACTTCCCCTATCGCGAGGAGGGAGCCAACTCCGCTGCCAGCAACCGCGCTCGCTACGACGCAGTGCGCGGACGAGCGTATCTGGTGGAGCCGCCGACCATGAACTTCAGCATGTGGATCGCGCGCTACATGCAATTCTTCGACTTGCTCAGCGACACGAGCCGCGCGGGTCTCGACGACATTGCGTTGGCGGTGTTCCACAAGTCGGTGATCGAGCAGTGCGACCGGATCGATGGCGAAATTACAACATCCTCGGCAAGCAGCATCGCTGCCCCCTGCCATTGCTCCCGTCACGGCGCGGCGTGGCTGGAAGTGCTGCGTGCGCGTGAAACCAAGTGACTGGCAAGCAGGGGCGAAGCAACGCCACCCCTGGGGAACATGACGCGGACACGCTTGAGTCGCAAGTCGGATCGAGTGAAGATCGCTGCCATGCCTAAGTATGATGTGCCCGACACGGCGACAGACGATTCCGCGCTCGACCGGTTCGTCGAGGCGCAGGCGCTGGTCTATGCGACGGTGCTTGATGAGCTTCGCGGCGGCGCCAAGCGGACCCATTGGATGTGGTTCATCTTCCCGCAGCTTGCCGGCCTCGGGCGAAGCGACATGGCCAAGCTATACGCCATCCAATCGGCCGAGGAGGCGCAACGCTATCTCGACCATCCGATCCTCGGCAAGCGCTATCTCGACAGCATCGCAGCCTTGCAGGGCCTCGCGACCAACGATCCAGTCGCAGTGCTCGGCGCGGTCGATGCAGTGAAGCTGCGCTCGTCGCTGACCTTGTTCGAGGCAGTACGACCGCTGCCGCTGCTCGCCGCGGCACTCGATCGCTGGTTCGGCGGCGAGCGCGACCTTGCGACGCTTAAGCTGCTTGCGCAGGTGGGTTCAAGCTAGCGTCGTCCCGCGGTGGACAATGCTGTTGTTCGGCTTTTTCGGCGTGCTCGGCAGCGACCCCGGCTTCTCGAAAATCGCCGCGATCTCGCTGCTCTCGCGCCTCCTCTATCTGACCTTGTCCCTGATCCTCTCACCCGGCGCACGCCGAACTGCACGCGACGCAGCCCAGCTCGTCTTCCGTTCGCTCGAGGCGCGCAGCGCCAGCAGCACGCACGTGCCAGCCATCAGCTCGGGATGATTGCCTCCCTTGTCTTTGGTCGCACATCCCTGTGGTGGATCGAGCCGGCCGACCGAGTCGCCGAGCCGGGTCGCCGGCGCGAAGGTCAGCGCGCCGCGGCGGGCATCGCCGCCCAGCGCCAGCCGGTCCAGCCCCGACAGCTCGGCCGGGCGGATGCCCAGCCGTGCCAGGCGCCGATCGAGCAAATAGGCGCCCAAGCATCCGGGAACAGGTGAGCGCCCCGGTCGAGGGGATCTGGATCGTCCTTCATGTCTACCTGTGATGCCGCTGCCGGCCTACCAGAACCCGCGTACCGCAGCGTCGGATAGCCGCTTGCCTGGCGTGAGCCCGCTCTCGGTCTTGAAGAACTCGAACAGCCTTGCGTCGTCGGCCCAGCCGCTATCGTTGGACTCGGCGGGCAGGCCTAGCTGCTCGGCGAGCGCAATCCGCCATGCTTGTGGGGTCGCTGCCTTGTCGGCCTGCGCCTCGAGCGTACGCAGCCGCCGCACAGTCAGTGCGGTGCCGAGCGTCTCGGGCGGCCAATGCGCTTCGTCCGCGCCCCATTGCAGCCAGCGCAGCATATCGGGCCAGCGGAGGGTCAGCGCGATCCAGCGGGCGTATTGCTCCGCGCTTGGCGGCTGCCATGCGGTCTGATTTTTTGCGCGCGCCGCCTTGAGCGTAAGGTAGAACCGCGCGAGATTGACCATCCGCTTCATCTCGCGCGGGTTGCCGACTGAGAAGTCGGCGATCCGCCGGATAATCGCGCCGACATCGCGACTCTCGACGAACGCCTCGACATCGGGATTGCGCTCTGATGCTGCGTCGCTCTGGCTATCTGAGGACGCCGCCAGCGATGGCGTCGGCGCGGGGATCGGCCCGTCCTCACCGTCGGGGATGTCGGGCGGATCATCGGCTGGAATGGGTGGCACTATTACAGGTGCTGGCGGCGGGGCGACCGGCGCCTCAGGCTCGCCTGCCAGCCAGGCGACGTAGCGATTGAACGCGTCGGCATCGCTGGGCGGCAGGGTGAATGGCAATTGCACGAATTTGTCCATGAACCGCCAGCCAAGCGGCACTTGCCGCTCGTAGCGAGGCAGCTTCTTGCGTACATCCTCATGCGCCTTTTCGAGCGCGGCCGCGACCATCTGGGGATCCATGCCGATCACGAACATGCAGCGATACTCATCAGTCGCGAGTATCATGCTCACGCCCTCGACCACGCTCGCCACCTTGCCCGGGCTGCAGCGGTCGAGATCATCGATGAAGATGACAAGCGGAGCAGCGCTGCCATCGGCTGCCTTTTGCGGCACCACCTCGAGCACCTTGCGCAGATCAGCATGGGCATGGTGAAGCTCGCCGACGCCCTTGTCATAATCGGGCACCTTGAGGATGTCAGCGAGGCTGAACTTGGCCGGCTCAGTCTTGGTCTTCTCCTTGACGAAGAGATACTTGCCGATCAGGAGCAGCGACAGCGCCGCCTGCACGACCAGCGCCCCGACATAGCCATTGGCGCTGCCGAGCCCGATCAGCTGCTGAGCGAGGTCCGGCAGCGCCGGCCTGGCCGCGCCGAGCGCGAACAAGCTGGCGACCGCGGCGGCGCCGCCAAGGACCAGCGCCTTGCTCTTGCCCCAGAACAGGCTTGCGACCCGGTCGTGAACGCGCTTGCGAATGATGCCATCATCGATCCGCGCCAGCTGCAGCTTGAGCAAAAACTTCTCGCGCTCGACCGGCGACAGGCGCTGTGCGGTCTGCGACACGATCGCGTCGACCAACCCTGCCCAGAGCTGATCGGTGGTCTCATACTTCCAGGCGTTGAACCAGATCGTCCAGCGGCGGCTGGGATCAGCGGTTTCGCCGGAGTCGATCGCGATGCCCTCGCGCTTGTCGAGAAGGTCGCCTAGCGCGCCTAGCGTCAGCCGCTTGGCGTCGCTGAGCAGGTTGGCCTTCTTGTAGCGCTCTCGGAGCTTCTTCGGATCAAGCCTTTCACGCAGCTGGTGCATCAGCGTCGACTTGCCGCCCCCCCAGGGCGCCTGGATGCTGACGCTCAAGGGCGACTCGGTCTGGCGGTCGATCAAGAACTTGTGGATCGCCTCGGCATAGCGAGCATAGTCGAGCCGGTCGTCGCTCCCGGCGACGTCGTTCTGAAACCGCGTCGCCACGCGACCCACTCGGGCGTCGCGATATTCCTCGAGCAGCTTGGTCGCCTCGATCTGCATCGCCGCCAGGATTTTGCGCATCCGCCCCCTGCGCTGGTCGAGCAGCGCGGTCACGACATGGTCGATCGCGACCGGCTCGTCGCCAGGGCCGGCCAGCGTCTTGGCCGCAGCTAGCACCGCGGCCACATTGGGGGTTGGGGGTAAGAGTTCGGATGGCGGGTCGAGCAGCGGATCGGGCTTGCGGTCGTGCTTGAAATAATCGCGCCACGACACCGCATAGTGTGCGCGGCCAAGCTGCTGGACCGCGGCGGCGAAGGTCTCGGCCGCGCCGTCATTGGCGAGCGCCGGCGCAGCTGCCGCCGAGCTGCTCTCGGCCAGCGCGAAAAAGACCAGGCTGGTCGAGACCTGCGTGCGCTTTGGCTCAGGCAGCGGCGCGAGCAAACTGGCGAGCTCCAGTAGCGCCGTCACTGCCGCCGTACGCGGCAGCTGATAGGCGTCGGCGGGATTGCTGGGCGGTGGTGACGGAGGTAGTGCCGCTTTCGCACTGGCGTCATTGCCTGCGCCACGCGGTGGCGCGCTCAGCTGCGAAACGGCAATGGCGACCGCGGTGTTGATACGGTTGCGCACCTCGGCCGGCATGCCGTTAGGCATCGCAATCTTGGCCGTGGCGCGTCCGTCGCGAATCGGCGGGTGGCGTACAAGCTGATCGAGCAGGATACGCGCGCTGGCCTCGTGGCTAAGCTTGGCTGTGCCGGTGCCCATCAGCGGCAACCAATAGCTCCTTGCCCTAGCCAGCTCCGGATCGGCGAGCGCTGCTGCGAGGTTGCGCTCCAGCGCGACCTCAGCGCTGTCGCTTGACACTGTCACCACATAGCAGATCAGCCGCTCCGGGGTGCGCTGGATCGCATAGCCCTTGGCGAGCGCTCGCGCGTCCGGCAGTTCTGGCAGCCTCAGCTGCTTGCGGATCTGCCCGTTGAGCGTGCCCGGGGTGCCATGGCTATCGCTCGGCAGGAAGATCAGGTCGCCGCTCGCCTTGGTCGAGACACTCGCAGCGATCGCCGCTGGCCCGCCGCCATTGGCGGCAGACGGGGGCGGTGCGGGCGCATCCATCAGCTGCGTATCCTGCTAGGCGCAGGGCTAGCGTGAAAATGCGCAAGATATCGCTGCTGCACGATTGCTCCCCCGACAATCACGCGTTGGTCTAGCATCACCGAGTACGGCTCGAAACCGTTAATGCTGCTCAGATGGCGGGCGAGGAAGTGATTTTCTTGTTGGTATTTTCTGCCGGTGCCGCATCGTGACTTGGGTGCCTTCTACGGGCGACCATGCCTGGAAGTACATGACGCGGCGCTGCCGCCCAGCCGAATCTGCGCATCCCAGGCGCAAGCGGTCCTTTGCGGCGGTGAGCGGTTATCCCGGAGAACCGGCACGACTTGGAAAACAACAAAATATAACATTAGCGCTTGATTTGTTGTATTTTGTTGTTATTGTCGCCTTGTGAAGACGATCCGCTACAGCCTCGCAGCCGACCGCGCCCTCTCCCGGATGAACCCGGTGCAGGCCGCCAAGATCGAGGCGAAGATCGAGCAGCTGGCCGATGACCCGGACAGCCTCGCCGGCAACGTCACTCGTCTTCGCGGCACGAGCGCTCACCGCCTTCGCGTCGACAACTACCGGGTCATTTTCGACGAGGACGGAACCATCCTCGACATTCAGGCCATCGGCCACAGACGAGAAGTGTACGGCTAGGGGCGCGGAGCGCGTCCCATCAGTCGCGATAGAAGGAAAAAGACTATGTCCACCTACCAGGCCTTCACCGCGCCCGACGGCACGGAAATGGTCATCATCACCCGTGAACGACACGAAGAGCTGCTTGCCGCCGAAGAGGACGCCGAGGATCTCGCCGCCGCCATGAACGGCCGCGAGTCCATCAGCCGCGAGGGCAGCATCCCTCCGGAAGTTTCTGCAGATGTCCGCGCCGGCAAGAACCCGGTTTTCGCATGGCGTAGGTATCGCACGCTCACGCAATCTGCGCTGGCGCAGCGGGTCGGTGTAACCCAGGCCGCGATCGGTCGGATCGAAGCGGGGCCGGCGGGCTGCGGCCGCGACGACACCCTCCGCAAGATCGCGGACGTGCTGGAAGCCCCGATCGCGCACATCAACCCCCCGCCTGAGACGCCGCGCGACAAGATGCGGAAGGCGATGGCAAACTCGATGGAGCCTGCCACGGGCCGACTGATGAAGCCCTCGCGCGCCAATGCGCTCGCAGATGCTGATTAGGACGCTCACGCCAGCTCCTCGAACATGCCACCCGGCGCCGCCACGGCGGTCGGATAGACAGGATAGTCGTCCGGCCGCTCAAGCCGGCGCCGGCAGGGCGCTATCCAGCGGGCGCGCGTGTCGCCGTCACCGGCCTTCACCTAGACGAGCCAGGTGTACGCGGTAGTGGTCGAGGCCTCGGTGCCGGGCTTCTCGGCGAGCGGGTCGATCTCGCCCGATCGTACCAGCCGCCCGCGCAGCATCACACGCGCTCAACGAAATGCAGCTCGTAATCGGGCGGCCGCTTCGAGAAGAGGCGCGCATAGCGCCCTTCGCCCTCGATAAAGGCGCGGCGTACCAGCATCGCCACGCCCACGCGCGATCGATTGATCCCGTTCGAGATGAATTCCTCGGCCAAGTTGAACGGCGGATTCCCGACGATCAAATCCACCATCGGCTCGAACCGGCCGATCAAGGCGAAGTCGAGCATCTCGGGCTCGTCGTCGAGGCTGTCCGTCGCCTCGCTACGCTGCTGCATCACGGCTGACGAGCGGTTCTGGCTTTTCATGCCTGCACCGATTGATTGTCGGACGAGTAACGACCAAATATTCAGCCATGACAGCGAAAGTAACCTTCGAAGTTCAACCTGACAGCGATCGACTCGCAATCCCCGAATGGATGTGGGGCAAGCCGCTCTCTTTCACTATCGACCTGATCACGCTCGATAGGCTGTACGGCCCGGTAGGAAACCTGAGGCCGGACGAGATTGTGCGGCTGAACATCGGAGAGATTCAACTCCACGCCCGTCGGAAGGTCCGCCGCCTTGCTGAGCGCCCCACGGAGCCCGTTGCCCTGACCTACGATGACTTTCTCAACTGATTGGGAATTAACACCATGCCCAGCCTGACTGACGGCAAGCGCGATGATTTTCTGAGAGCCGAGGCCGTCTTTGGCCTGCGCGCGGTGGGCATCCTTCTGGAGGCCGGCATTCTCCGCAGCGCGAGCTATGGAGAACATGGCCTCAAGAAACTGAAAGAGCTTCTCGACGAATTCGAGAGCCAGATGCCAGACAAGCTGTTGCCGGCCGAACGCGCCGACTTGGACTTCATTCGCGAGCGTTTTCGTTACTGACGCGGCCATACCTCACCCTTAGCGTCCAAGCCCACGTCCCCGCCCGAAGTCGATCCCGTGGTTGAACGCCAACTCCGCTCCAAGCCGGCGACCGCTGTCGATCGTGATCCCGAGTTGCTTCTTTCGTGCGGCGAGTATCGACTCCATCTGCGGGTCACGTTCGAGGCTCTTCACCATCCCTGCCATCTCGCTCTGGATGGCTTTGCGGCCCGTTACGTCACCCGCGGCATAGGCGCGCTGAGATTGCTTCCGCAGCTTGTCCCAACGTGCGACGAATTGGTCGGCGCGGTTCGCCGGGTCGGCTCGCATCTCGGCCACCAGCGCCATAGTGCGGATCGCCTGTTGCGGTCGCCCTTTCGCAGCCTCGTCGAGCATCGTGCGGTCGACGTTGAACACGTTCTGCAGGTCGCGTTTGATGCCAGGGCGCAGAGCCTCCATTTCAGCGACGGCCTTGTCGAGTGCGACACGCTGATGCGGAAGCTCCGAATAGCCCTCGGTTCGCAGGCGCAGGATATCGGCAGCCGCGCGGGCAACGCTCACGACAGACCGCTCGAACGGGTTTAGCTCGGACACATCCGGCGTCACGCGGAGCTTCAGCCCGGCAAACCGGTTGCGCGCTGGCTGCTGCACTTCCGTCCGTTCTGGAGCCGGATAATCCGCAGCCATGTCTTTGCCGCGCTCGCGCGACAGCGCTTTGGTCAAGGCATGGCTGTCGGCAAAGTCGTCGCGACCATAATGCAAATCGACCCGGTCACGATGCCGCGACAGCGCGACGTAGGCGGCATGCCGGTCGAGGCCGGGCGTCGCCAGCACGTGGACACGGTCGACGGTCACGCCCTGCGCCTTGTGGACGGTCGCGGCGTAGCCATGATCGATGTTGGCATAGTCCTTCACGTCGAATGCGATCGAGCGGCCGTCGTCGAGCAGCACAGCCATGCGTGCCTGGGTAACCGACTGCACTTGGCCACGCGTGCCGTTCTTCACGCCGAGGCTGCGCTCGTTGCGCAGGAACATCACACGATCACCGGGCGCGAAGTCCCGCTTCCCACGCTCGGTGGTAATCGCCACGTCTTCGCCAAGCGCGCCCTCGGCGCGCAGCCTGTCGCGAGCGGTCGCATTCAGCGCGCGCACCTCGTCATTGGTGTGGGCGAGGATAATGCGCGAGGCGTCCGGCGCCTCCGAACGATCCCGATCCCAGCGATCGATCAACTCGGCGCGTGCGCCGTCTCGCGTCTCAGCAACATGGATGCGGTCGTGCCGCGCATACGCGCCGATCGCTTCCGCGGTGCGCTCGGTCGCTAGGTAGCGCGTGGCGTCACGCTGCCAATCCTCCCGCTGCCGGCGGATCTCGGTGATCTCGACACTGCCATGCCGCTCGGCAGTCGTCCGGAACGCGGCGCCGGCCTCGATCGCCTGTAGCTGCTCGGGGTCGCCAACCAGCACCACCTTGGCGCCGCGCTTTTCCGCTTCGGTAAGTACGCGCTCCATCTGGCGCGTGCCGATCATGCCGGCTTCGTCGATCACCAGCACGTCACTTTTGGTGAGCAGTTCGCGCCCCTCGGCCCATTGATGCTCCATGCTGGCGATCGTCCGCGATGCGATGCCCGAGCCGCTCTCCAGATTCTCGGCGGCGATGCCGGACAGCGCCACACCATGCACCGAATAGCCAGCGCTCTCCCACGCCTCGCGCGCGACCCCAAGCATCGCCGACTTGCCGGTCCCGGCATAGCCGATGACCACGCCAAGCCCCTGGCTCCTGGTGATATGGTCGAAAGCGCTGCGCTGCTCGCTCGACAGCGTCAGTCCGCGCATTTCAGCGCGGACGAGGGCGAGCTTGCGATGCTGCTCGTCCATGCCGTGTCGCCGCCCCGCCTCCAGCCGGACGGTGGCACGCTCGAGACGCTTCTCGGTCTCGACCATCTCGCGGCTGGTGAAGCGATCCTGGCCGCGCCCATCCTTGCCGAGCCGTACCAGTTCGGGCGATGCGCGCACCGCCGTCATCACGCGGTCGAACTGCTCCTTTCCCTCGCTATGCCGGTGCGCGAACATGGCGAGGTCACGCGTCGTGAACGTCGCCTGGTTGTGGGTGATCGCGTCGAGGGCGATGCGCGGAGCGGCGATGATCTTCGCGCCGTTCGATCGCGCGATCTCGCGATGCTCGTCGACGCGTTCGAGTTCGAGCCCCTTTGCAGCCATGCGCGACGCTGCCGGGCCGATTTTGTGTTGGGGCTCGAGGTCGACACCTTGCGCTTCAAGGCTGCGGTGATCGATGCGCGCATCGATATCGAGTTCGGCGAGCCGCTGATTGGCGTGATCGGCCCAGCGCTCGCGCCATTTCTCCAGCAGGTCGGTACGGTTCCAGTCGCGGTTCTTCTTGCCGAACCCGCTCTCGTCGACGTCGCGCAGGGTCAGCATGACGTGCGCGTGAGGCTTCGGCTCGCCATCGGCGCCCACATCCCAGTGCACATTGAGATCGGCGATCATCCCGCGTGCGACGAACTCCTGGTCTACGAACTCGCGGGCCAGCCGAACGCCTTCGGCCAAGTCCAGCTCGCGCGGAATGGCGAACTCGACTTCCCGGGAAAGCTGCGCGTCCTTGCGCAGCTCGGCCGCCTCGACGGCATTCCAGAGCTTTTCCCGGTCGGCGAACTGCTCGGGCGCACCGTCCGGCAGCATCACTTCGGAGTGGACGACACCCGCCTTGTTCGAGAAGTCGTGGTGGCGGTCGAGCCGCTGGTCGTGCAGCCGCGAAGCAGAGCGGTAGGCGGCGGACGCAAGCGCCGATGACCCGTTGGCGCGGGAGATGATCTTGGCCGAGAAGTGGTAGATCGCCATGGCGGCAATCCATTTACACTATTCAAGCGACGTTGGCACAACGTATAAGCGCGCCCTCAAAAGATTTCATCTTCTTCGGGACGCATTCGTCCCACGATGTTTCATGCTATTTATGCTGTTCGTTCGCATCGATAACTAAGTCACCCTCACCCCGCAACTGAGGAAGCGTCATGCGCAAACCACGCGACTACGAATCGGAGTTGAAGGCGCTAGAGCAGAGAGCCCGACAACTGAAGGATCGCAAGCTGCACCAGCTGGGCGAACTGTTACTTGCAACGGGTGCCGATGCGCTCCCGCCGGAGCATTTGGCCGGCGCGCTGCTGAGCGCCGTCGAGAGCACGGACGCCGCAATCAAGGAGGGCTGGCGCAAGCGCGGCGCCGCCTTCTTTCAGGCGGCACCGCGCGGTGCTCGACACGCTAACAAGAACGAGCATCGCAGCGCGCCGGACAAGAGCAGCGAGGTGCCGGCTTCACGCCAGGAGCGCGCGTGATGACAAGCGAATCTGGGTGGTGAAGCGACGCGAGCGCACCCGGCAGTTGATCGAACTCGGCGGTTTGGTCGCCAAGGCCGGGCTGATCGACCTGACCGACGATGATCGCGCGGTGATCTTCGGCATTCTGGTGACTGCCGCGGCGATGCTGCGGAGCGATGATCGAGAACAGGCCCTCACATCGTGGCGCCGTCGTGGGAAAAGAGAATTCAGCCAATCGGCGGACAATTGATCACCAGCGTTATTGCATGGTCAACAAATAGTCCCCAGCCGTCAGTCCGCTTTTTTGGCAGCCGGTACGCCGGCCGGGAACGGTCGCCTTTTCGGTGGTTAGCCGACGTTCCGTCCGAGTAGCACTGCTTCGGCTCGCTGCCGATCCATCAACGCCTTCAGCTCGACAGCGAAGTTCGCCGTGTTGGAATAGTTTGTTCGGAACACGGCCTGGCATTGCCGCCGCGTATCATGATGATCCGCTATGCGAACGATCACATCAAGATCACCGGTCTTGTTCGCGGGCAAAATCGAAATGCCGACAATGACTTCGTAATTGGAGCCGTCGCTGTTGCACTGCCCCCATTCCTCGACGAACGGGTTCGCGGGCGAAAACGGATAGGCATCCAGCTTCTGAGACATCTCTTTGACGTTTTGCCATTGCACCCAGAACCCACCACGACCGGTGAACGCATCCGTCTGGACTGATACCGCTAGCCAACCGAAGTCGTCGTGGGGATCAGAACTAAACTCGTAACGCAATGTCAGGTCGGCGGTCATGGTACCCTTCTACGCGACCCGAGCCGTGTCCGCTATTCGGCGTAAGCTGCCGATCCCCGGCTAGGCGGCGGCGCTTCGCTCGAGCGCCGCGATGCGCTCTTCGCAGATCACCTGAACGGCTTGGCCGAGAACTTCGACACGCTCCCCGAGCCATGCGAGTTCCTCTTCACTGATGCGATAGTGCTTCGAGTAGCGGGCCTTCACATAGGCTTCCTTGAGCTTCTCGAATCGGGAGCGGTCGGTGCGATTGTCGCGCGGCCAAGCGTCGACCAAACGCGGGTCGATTCGCTCGGCCTGCGTGCGAAGAAAGCCGAGATTGTGCACGTGCGGCGTGTAGAACGTGCAGACCAGTAGCACGCAGTGATACAGGCGCTCGGTAGCCTGATGAAGGTCGAAGGCGGCCTTCTTCAAACGACCCCTTGCACGGGCATCACGACATCCTTGCATGAAGTCTTCAGCGCTGGGGAGCCATTCCTGGAAATACTCCCTTGCCATGGCCAATGCCTGAGCCGGCGTTTTCGGTCTTGGCTCGTGAAATTCGGTGTCCTCGCTCTGGTAGAGCGCGATGCCATCCCGCGCGACATCCATGAAGAAATAGCGCCCGTGCGCCAGCCCATCGTTCACCTCGGCGAGCGTGTGCACGATGAAGTTGACCGGCGTGCGCAGCGTCTTGGTGATCGCCAGCTCGCGGTTCAGCCGCTCCTCGGCGGTGGACCAGAACTCCACCCGGTCGGTCAGCTTGTCGTGATTGACGATGATCAGCAGGTCGAAATCGGACTGATAGCCCTTGGCGGTATGCGGCTCGTCGACCCAGCCGCCGCGCGCATAACTGCCGTAGAGGATGACCTTGAGGATGCGCGCCTGCTTCTTCCAGTCCGAGGTCGCGATTGCCGTCGCGTCGCCGAACTCCTCGAACAGAATCTGGACGACGCGTTCCAGCTCGCGCTGCTTGGCCGGGGGCAGATGGTCGAGGTCCGTGCGCATGGCGAAACGATCCTATCGCAGGCCTGCAGAAAAGCACAGCCGCGCGAGGCGAGCCTCGCGCGGCGTGAATGCGGTTACCAGAAGCGCCACCATCGGAGCGGCGGACGATCCACGTCGAGGGTGATCGCGAACAGCGCCTGCGCCAGCAGCTGCTCGACTTGGCCCACGCTAAGGCCGGTACGCTCGGCGATCTGCTCGTAGCTGAGATCTTCGAAGCGCGCGGCGCAGAAAACCGCATGCTGGTCACGCGGCAGCCTGCGGATCGCACGACGCAGCCGCCGGAGCGTGCGGGGATCGGGATGCTGGATCATCGGAGGTCTCCCTGACAGGAGGAAGCTGGCGGCCTCGCGACCGCCAGCATCGATCACGCGGCGACGCGCAGCGGCAGCGGTTCAGGCGCGGCAGCGATGCCCGCGACCTTGTTCGCCCGGGTGACGGTCGGGACGCCGCCGCGCTCGGTGTAGGCGGCGGGCGGGAACGCCATCCACTTCGGCACCCAGCTTTCGACCTTGGTCCGCCCGTTCTCGCCGGTCAGGCAATCGCGGATGATCCGGCGCTTCACCTTGCCGGCCGCACCCTCGTTCGCGCTCCCAACCGTCTCGCCCGCGACATCGGCCAAGACGCAGCCGATCACCTCGCGGTCGCGGATCAGGTCGAGCAAGGCGTCGTCGCCCTGCCAGACCTTGGCCATGTGGGTGCCAAGCAGCGGTCCCAGCACTTCGATCAACGCCGTGCCCGCTTCCAGCGTCTCGCCCATTACCACCGCCGCCACATCGAACAGGGCCGGATCGGGCAGCTGGAGCAACCGCACGAACAACCCGGCGACACCATGATCGCCGTCATAGCCACCGCTGACGGTCGGGGTCTCGGGATCAAAGCCGAGCAGCGCCAGCACCGCCCGCCGCTTCTCGTCGAACCGAGCCTCGGACGCGCAACCCTCCACGCTCTCGGCGACAGCGTCGGTGCTCGCCCGCTGCGTCTCGATCCGGACATTCCACAGCGGGGAGCCGATGATGGCGTGCGCCACCATCAGCCGCAGCGCCACGAAAGGCTGGCCGATCAGGTCCGCGCGCACCGCCGCGTGTCGATGCAGATCGACATAGTTCTGGATGGGCGCGCTCGTCTCGGGCCGCACCGGCTTGACCAGCCCGTCACCGAGTTCTGCCATCCGCGCCTCCTTGCGGGTGACATAGCCCTCATGGACGGTCACCTCGCCGCGCGACCCGACAGCCAGGAACACCTTGCCGCCCTTGCGCTTGACGCAGCGCTCATGCTCCCAGCTCTGGAACGCCTCGCCAATCGGCAGCACGATCACCTCGCGCCATCCCGCCTCCCGATAGCCTTCGGCCTTGGCTTCGATGGCCACCGTCTGCGCCGCCCAGAAGCTTGCGGCGTCGGCGAACCAGCGATCGTCGCCGAACAGGTCAGAGACGATCTCGCCCGCATAGCCGGTCAGATCGAACAGCGCCGCGCTCACCGGGATGGACGCCCCGCCGAACAGCCACGCCTTCAACTGGTGCCCGGTTGGGCAATGCACCGCCGGATCGTCGAACAGCACCAGCCAGTCGCGCTGCCGGACCTTGGAGGCGAGGGTCAGATGCCGCACGGTCCCAGCATCGATATCGCCCTTGCGGTAAAGCCCACGGATGCGGGGCAGCAGGTTGCCGAGCGCCAGCGTTCGCTTCACCTGCAATTCGGTCAGCCCGAAGGTGAGCGCGATGTCCTCGGGGGTGCGCCCCTCCTTCACCAGCCGAGTGAACGTCTCCCACAGCGTCACTTCGTCGGGGTCGAGCCGCGCGACATTCTCGATCAGCGAGGCTTCCAGCGCCGCCGCATCGTCGCCCGCCGCGATCACCGCGCAGGGCAGCGAGTCCTCCCCGCCACTCTCCTCCGCGATAGCCAGCGCCGCATGGTAGCGCCGCTTACCCGCCACGATCTCGAACCGCTCCGCCTCCGACGATGGCCGCACGATCAACGGCACGAGCACACCCCGCGCCCGGATCGACGGCAGGATGTGCGACAGGTCCGGCTTGCCCTTGGCCCGCATGTTCGCAGGCGAGACGAACAGATTGGCGATGCCGATATGCTTGAGTTCCATTGTCCCTACTCCTGAAAACCACCGCAACCGGCGCCGGAATGGCGGGGGTGGGCGGCAGGAGTGACCGGCAGTCCCGTGCAAGCGGCGGGCAGCACCCGCAGGGCCGCAACGAAGAGGAGGACCCGGCGCAGCCGGGTTGCGGCACGCCGCGGCGGGACTAGAGGGAGCGACGCCCACCCCCGCCAGTTCGAGTGCCGGAGGCAAAACGCCGCGCCGCGCAGCGGCGCGTCCGCAGCCACTCAGCGCGCAGCGCTGCCCAGCGCCAGCGGCGCTGCACAAAGGAGGCTCTCTCGAATCCGGCCGGCCGTCGCGGCGGCGTGCGCGCGCGCCCGTGGGCCAGCCGTCGCCACGCCCTCCGGCCGGATCGAGCGCGCCACGCGGAAACCAAAAACGATGCGAACCCTGGCGTCTCCGCAGGAGCGCGTCAGTGTGCGCTCACCTGGTCCCCGCGTTCCGCTCCCGCCGGCTTTTCGCCGGCACTCGCGTCAGTCGATCGCGACCCGAACGGGCCGAGACGCCGCAGAGCGACTCGGCGCCGCCACGCGGCGAAGAGCGCGATCACGCCGCAGGCGTGAGACGCCCTGACACGTCAGCATTCGAGACCTTGGCCGCGATTGGCCGCCGCAGGCACCCGGTGGCACCAGAGAGGCTCTTTTCGCGTCCGGTGGGCAGGATCAAAATCACCCAGGAAGCACCTCCCCGGTGTATCAGATGCAAGGTGGTCCCAATGCAGACCGACGCCCCCGACCGCATTCTCCGGATCAAAGCCGTTCTCGAGCGCACCAGCCTCAGCCGCTCGACCATGTACCGGAAGATGCAGAACGGCACCTTCCCCAAGAACATCCAGATCAGCACCCGCTGCGCAGGCTGGCGGGAGTCCGCGATCATCGAGTGGCTCAAGAACCCGATGTTCTACCAACACCACGATGGCTAGCCTGCACACCGACTTCCGTCGCCCTGTGGGCCGCCAAATGCAGTGTTGGCGAGGAAGGCGAGCTGAGGCACCAAGGCCTCCGTCCTGACGGAGAGTCGCATGTCGATCATCGGAGGCACGGGTTCGACCTGGTGGCCGACGCAGCAGGCGGAAGTGCGGGTCAGCCGCGCGCAGCTGTACGATCTCGCCTGGTCCGCGCCCATCCGGCAACTCGCCGCCGAACTCGGCATCTCCGACCATCGGCTGACCACGGCACTCCGGAAACATGGCATCCCGCTTCCGCAGGCGGGCTATTGGAACAAGCTGCAGGCCGGCAAAGCGGTGACGCGAACACCGCTGCCGGCTCGCAAGCCAGGTCAGGACAGCCTCCTGCTGGTCCATGGCACGCTGGCGGATCGCTTCCGGGAGGATCAAGGTCCGGCCGTCAGCCCGGACGGCCCGTTCGCCAGTGACAACGTGCCTGAAGATCTCGATCAGCTGCGCGCCGACGCCTTGAAGCAGGTCGGCAAGGTATCGGTGCCGCGGAAGCTGGAACGACCCCATCGTGCCTTGCAGACGCTGCTGCGCCGCGACGAGCGCCGGCTCGACAAGATCGCGACATCGACATTTCCCAAGTGGGAACTCGCCACGGTGTTCGAGCAGCCGGAGCAACAGCGCAAGCTGCGGATCGCGGACTCGCTGATGCAGGTGCTTACCCGCTTGGGGCACCATTGCGAGCTATGGGGTGAAGAACCCGGCTTCCGCGCCACGATCGGCGATCATCAGGTCCAGGTCTATGTCCGGCACCCGGGCGAAAGCTCGGCGACGCATCGCCGCCACGGCGACCCGTTGCCCGCACCCCCCAAGGCGCCTTTGCGCGTCGAGTTGACCGCCGCGCTGCCCGAGGGCTTCCCGCGAATGTGGGAAGACGGCGACATCAAGCTGGAGGCGATCGTCGCCGATATCGCCGCAGCGATCATCGCCGCGGGCGAAGCACGCTACCGACTGAGCATCAGGGAGCGACTGAAGCAGCAGGCCGACATGGAGGCTTGGCGGGAGGAGCGCCGGCAGCAGGCTAGGGCAAAGCGCAATCAGGAGCGTCTGGCGGCTCTGCATCGCAGCGCCGAGCTGCTGCGCACCGCGCAGGACCTGCGGGCCCTTATTGCGTCGGTAAGCGCGGCGATCGAGGACGGACGTCGCGATCTGGACCCTACCGTGCTGGTCGAGTGGAAGCAGTGGGCGGCGGCGGAGGCAGACCGGATCGATCCGGTAATGTCAGGGCAGGTGGACGAGCACTTGGTCGTCAAGCCACTCAGCACCTAGCGGCGCAAATGCGCGAAAGCTGGCTGTGCATTTCGAGCCGACGTTCCGCCAGGCGCTCGACCCGGCGATTCGCTTCACGACGGTCGCCATTGCCGAACTGCGCTCGAACTGCGGCAGCGATCGCACGCTTAAGCTCTGTGTCGAATGCCTCTTCAGGATCGCCTTCCATGCCTATTCTCACCGCGCTCTCCCTCTCGATCAGACCTCTTTTTCAGGTTCGCCGAACTTTCGATCAAGAAACTCAGCTAAGCTGAAAATCAACAAAATGCAGCATTTTCAACATTTTAGTGAGTTTCACCATGCGAAGGGGCGGCCCAGGATCAAAACCCGATCAAGAAACGCGGTCTAGGCCCAACTTGGGAAGTAGCCCGCCCGCGGATGGTCCGGGTCCGCGGGCTTCAAATAGCCTTCCTTCATAGCCTCTTTGATCACCGCCGAAATCTGAGCGGCGTTGCGGCGATCAACGCCGAGCCGGTCGCAGAGGGAGGCGTTCCGCATCTTCTCGCCCTCAAGCCACTTGATCACCGAGTGCTGGTATGCCGCGAGGACACGTTCGCCGGGGGTCATGTCGGCGAAGGGCCGGGGACCATAAAGGATTACGTGCAGCGATGCTTCCGTGGTCTGAAACACAGGCGGTGGGAGGTGCAATTCCTCGATCGCCACGACCACCTTGTCCAAGCCGCTTCCTTGCTCCTCGCACAGACCGATACGGCGCATGAATGCGCCGATCGTCGGGTTGCGAGACCGAGGGGGCAAATCGATCATGCGGTCAGCTTCCACCAGCGGCTGACCTGGGTTCGTGATCTCAAGACGATCCTTGAATAGGGCGATCTGCGGGCCGGCGCCAGAGATCGTCATGTCCTGGTGGATCAACGCATTTGCGATCAGCTCGCGGATGGCGATCTGGGGGAAGAGCGGAACCGCCTCTCGAAAAGCCGGACCGATATGTTCGGTCTTGGGAAGCAGACCGTCGATATATTCGACCAAGCCCGAGAAACCCGTTGCATATCCCAGCCTGCCATCCTGCCGGTGCGTGACGGTAGCCGCCTTGTTCTTCCCATCGTAGGCAACGAAGCGAACCGCCTTTCGCGATACGGCCTCGTCGAACTTGCTGAGGTCGGTGGCAAACAGGATCGCGCCGAGGTTGGTGATGTTCCAACGCCCACCCACATCGCCCGTGATGAACCGTTCGGCTTCGAGGCGCTCCAAAATGGCGGCCCGACCATCTGGCAGCTTCTGCCCCGTGAGCCGAAAGTAGGCGGGGTAGTTGAGCAACTCCAACACGGCATCGGCATCAACGAACGTCTTTGCGTTGCCTGCCTCCCAAACATAGGGCCGTAAATTGGTTATGAGCTTCTGATAGCGTTCCGGATAATCGGAAAGCTTGGGAGTCGCGTTGCCGACGCGCAGATAGGCCGTGCCAGAGTATTCGACGGGGGCAATCGTGGCGGCGGGTATCTCCAGCAGCACGACCCGTCCCTCTGGATGATGGACGGTGCGAAACTCGAAAGCGGGGCTCGGCTTGAGCAGTTGCGCCAAGCGGAAAACGAATGCTTGCCCGCCGACTGTCTTCGCATCCGGATCGAAGGTCGAGCTTACGATGCGTCCGGTGCCATCCTCGATGCCCCAGAGGATGTAAGCGACCTCCTTACCGATCGAGCGCGCACCATTCGAGAGCGCCGACACAAGCTTGCCGATCATCTCGGGGTCGTCGTTGTTGTGCTTGAACTCCACGCACGCATCTTCGGTTCGCGAGCGACGCAGCTCATCTACCAGCGCCACGTCACGCTCGATTAGTGCCATCAAACCGCCAATCTGAACCTCGGAAACGAGGCCTACATATCATGAACCGACTGATTGTCAGCCGGCGACGAGAACTAGAGCGAGGTCATTTCAGGCGCCAATGGAGGCGCAGTTCCCTCAGGTCAGACCGACGCCACGCCAGACCAGTCCAGTCCGAACCGTGCAAGATACTTGCGCAGCCGGTCGGCATCGTTCGCCGATGTTCGGCGGGCTCGCGATGCCGCGAAGAGCGCGCGGCCGGCCTCGGACAAGGACCGACTGCGCCGACAGGTCCGGATCGTCTCGGCGAGCTGCACGCGGTCGAACGGATCGATCCCCGCGAGCGCCTCGGGCGCCAGCACTTCCGCCAGGATGTCCAGGCCGTCGGCGCGCTGGCCGGACCACAGGCGCTGCAGACGCTGCATCTCCGCCTCGACACATTCGACATCGATGCGGCCTTTGGCACTCAATGTCGCCATGCGCGTGATGCTGGCCGCCAGATCGCGAAAATTGCCCGGCCATAGCGCGTCCGGTCCGGTGGCGAACGCCAGATAACGCTGGCGCGCCTCCTTGTTGAAGGTCGCGCGATCGCCCTCCCGCTCGGCGAAACGGTCGAGTTCGTAGGCGAGATTGGGCTCGATGTCCTCGCGCCGTTCGGCCAGGCCGGGCAGCTGGAAGGTCCACAAATTGAGGCGCGCATAGAGGTCGTCGCGGAACGCGCCCAACGCCACCGCCTCGCCGAGATCGCGATTGGTGCCCGCGATCAACTGGAAATCTGAGGCCGCCTCCTTGTCCGAGCCGACGGGCAGGAAGCGCTTGTCCTCGATCGCGCGCAGGATCATCGCCTGCTCGTCGAGCCCCAGTTCGCCGATCTCGTCGAGGAACAGCATGCCCTTGTCGGCGGCGCGCAGCAGCCCCGGGCGATCCGCGACGGCGCCGGTGAACGCGCCCTTGCGATGCCCGAACAGCGCGGACATCGCGCCGTCGCCCTTGAGCGTCGCACAGTTCACCTCGACGAAGGTGCCGGCGATCTGGTGCTTGAGGCGCTTCAGCTCATAGATGCGGCGCGCGAGCTGGCTCTTGCCCGCGCCGGTCGGTCCGGTCAGCAGGATCGGCGCCTTGGAGCGATGCGCCACCCGCTCGATCTCGTCGATCATCCGGTTGAACGCGGCGTTACGCGTCTCGATGCCCGACTTGAGGAACGACGTGCTCTCTTCGGTCGCGACCGCGAAGCGTGTGGCGATGCTGTCGTAGCGCGACAGGTCGAGATCGATCGTGTTCCAGGTTCCGGCGGGATTGATGGAGCCGCGCTCGGGCTGGGTCTGGAGCAGCCGTCCGGGCAGGTAGCGCGCCTCGGTCAGCAGGAAGAGACAGATCTGCGCGACGTGCGTGCCGGTGGTGATGTGGACAAGATAGTCCTCGGCGTCCGGATCGAACGGCTCGGCACGCGCGAAGTCGAGCAGCTTGCCATAGACCTCCTCGAAGTCCCACGGATCGCGGAAGTCGAGCAGGCGCGTCTCGACGCTGGTCTCCGGCGACACCGACAAGATGTCCTCGGTTACATACTCCGCCAGGCGCCGATGCGCGGTGCCATGGATCAGGATCAGCCGGTCGACCCGCAAATCGTCGTGCATCGTCAGGCCGACGGTCGGTCGCCACTTGTTCCAGCGCGACGGTCCGAATTTGCTAGCATCCAGGGTTGAGCCCAGAAATCCAATCACGACGAGCGGCTTCATCCTTATACCGTAGGATAAGTTGATATAGCTGTCGATACGATCTGGGCGCACGGTGGCGCGCAGCAACTCGCCTGACACGCGGCTATTTCAGAATAAAGTTCTTATATCCCAGCGCGATAACTCGTCGTCCGCAGCTCCCTTGTCGAACTTGGCACGGCTCCTGCTCTTCTCGTTGGTGTCGAACGGAGCGGTCGAACCTCCGAATGACAAGCAGCGAAGGGGGGGCCGGAATAGGCCGGCCGCCCCAGAGGATTTCACAGGGCGTAGCTCAGGCTGCGCAGAGCGCCCGCCTTGGGAGCGGGAGGTCGCAGGTTCAAATCCTGTCGCCCTGACCAGTTGAGGAGTTGGACGATGGCCAACAAGGGACTTTTCGCTTCGGCAGTAGCCAAGCTGTTGCCGCGTGCGGACACGCTGAACCGGGAGCAGGCGCCGGCCTATGCCTATGGGCCGGAGCACAAGCTCGCACAGCTCGCTGCGACCGGCACGCTGGCCGACAATTTCTACGGCGCGGCGGAAACGCAGCTGGCCGAGGTGCTGGACGCGGCGCGCGCCTGCGACTCCTATTTCGTCGCCCAGTCTGCCATCTATGCCCGTCAGTCGGGCGCGATGAAGGACATGCCGGCGTTGCTGGCGGCGTACCTTACGGTCGCCGATCCGGATCTGGCGATCGCGGTGTTCAACCGCGTGATCGACAACGGCCGCATGCTGCGCAACTTCGTGCAGATCATGCGCTCGGGTCAGGTTGGGCGGACTTCGCTCGGTTCGCGGCCGAAGCGGCTGGTCCAGCGCTGGTTGGAGCAGGCATCGATGCCGCAGCTGATGGCTGCGGCGACGGGCAAGGATCCGAGCCTTGCGGACGTGGTCCGCATGGTGCACCCCAAGCCTGCCGATGCAGCGCGGCGCGCCTTCTACGGCTGGCTGATCGGGCGTCCTTACGACGTTGCCGCGCTGCCCGCGGAGATCGCCGCGTTCGAAGCGTGGAAGGCTGACCGGTCGCTTCCGCTCCCGCCCGTGCCGTTCGAATGGCTGACTGCCTTCGAACTGACTGCGGAGGACTGGGCCGTTCTGTCGACCCGGATCGGGTGGCAGGCGCTGCGGATGAACCTCAACACATTAGCGCGCAGTGGCGCGTTCGGTGTGGCGGGCGTCACCGATGCGGTGGCTGCTCGGCTGTCCGACGGTGAAGCGCTGAGCAAGGTTCGGCCCATGCCCTATCAGTTGATGGTGGCGCTGGGTCAGACCGGCGAAGGCGTGCCGCTGAAAGTCCAGGCCGCATTGGAGGATGCGCTCGAGCAGTCGCTGGTCCTGGTGCCGAGCGTGGCGGGCCGTGTGGTCGTCTGCCCCGATGTGTCGGGGTCGATGAGCTCTCCGGTGACGGGCTACCGCAAGGGCGCTTCGTCGAAGGTGCGATGCATCGATGTCGCGGCGCTGGTCGCGGCGGCGATGCTGCGGACCAACCGCGATACCCGGGTGCTCCCGTTCGAGCAGGGCGTGGTGAAGGTGCAGCTCGACGCCAATGCTCGCGTCGCCGTGAATGCGGCGAAGCTGGCGGCGGTGGGGGGAGGCGGGACCAATGTCTCGGCACCCCTGGCTCTGCTCAATGCGTTGCGCGAGGAGGTCGATCTGGTGGTCATCGTCTCCGACAATGAGTCCTGGGTCGATGCCGGGCGGAGCGGGGCGACGGCGACGATGCACGAGTGGAACGCGCTGAAACGCCGTAACCCGGATGCCAAGCTCGTGTGCATCGACATCCAGCCCTACGGCACCACGCAAGCGGCGTCGCGGGCGGACATTCTCAATGTCGGGGGTTTCTCCGACGCGGTGTTCAACATGATCGCGCGCTTCGTCTCCGGCGAGACGCGCGACTGGGTGAGCATCGTCAGCCAAGTGGAGGTGTAAATACTGAAAGGCCGTGGCGAATGCCGGGCGGGACTACATCCAATTGTCCGATCCGTTGGGGATGCCCGGAAGCAATTCCGGTGCGAGGGTTCGATACCCTTCGGTGGCCGAAAGGCCTGTCTCGCTCCCTCTCGTCGCCACGGCCCGACACGAACGTCACGGCGAATGCCGGGAAGGACTACATTGGTAATGCGGGTGTCGCGGGTTCAAATCCCGCCTGTTCCGAAAGGTGCAGTAGCTCAGCCTGGTTAGAGCACCGGGTCCTTCGGGGCCGTCCTTCTCACCCTTGTCGCCGTGACCCACCTCACGCTGGCGAATGCCGCGATGGACTACATCCTGTCACGATGTCCCTTTGGGGGCTGTCCATCGCATTTCTCGTCGCCGGAACTGAATTAGAAGCTGGCGAATGCCGGCGGGACTACAGGTCAGAGCGCCTGCCTTCGGGCAGGAGGTCGGCGGTCCAACTCCGCCTCCAGGAAACTGGATGGCTCAGGGAAATGTCTCGCCAATGCTTGTCGCCGGCAACGGCCGACGCGCGGCGAATGCCGACGGGACTACATTGGGAATGGAGGTTCGAATCCTCCCGGTCGCAAGGCCGAATGTCTCGTCAATCCGTCGTCGCCGCGCCGAGGCTGCACTGATACGAATTGCGAATAGGAGGTCGAAATGACCGAAGCGATGTTTGACTACCAGCACGTCGAAGGCGGCGTACCGATCAAGATGTGGACCCGCGGCGTGCCGGTCGAAGACGGCGCACGGGCGCAGCTGACGCGCGCGGCGCAGATGCCGTTCGTGTTCAAGCATGTCGCTGCGATGCCCGACGTCCATGTCGGCATCGGCGCGACCGTGGGCTCGGTGATCCCGACCAAGGGCGCGGTGATCCCGGCGGCTGTGGGCGTCGATATCGGCTGCGGCATGATGGCGGCGCGTACCTCGCTGATGGCGAGCGACTTGCCCGACAATCTGGAGGGCATCCGTTCGGCGATCGAGCAGGCGGTGCCGCATGGGCGTTCGGTGGGGCGCAGCAAGCGCGACACCGGTTCGTGGGGTTCTCCGCCGCCGGCGATCGTCGAGGCCTGGGCAACGCTCACGCAGCGCTTCGATCGGCTGACCGACAAGCATCCGCGGCTCAAGAACACGAACAACCTCGTGCATCTGGGCACGCTCGGCACCGGCAATCACTTCATCGAGCTGTGCCTCGATGAGGAGCAGCGGGTGTGGGTGATGCTGCATTCGGGCTCGCGCGGCGTGGGCAACGCGATTGGCACGTTCTTCATCGAGCTGGCCAAGCAGGACATGCGCAAGTGGCACATCAACCTGCCCGACGAGGACCTGGCCTATTTCCCGGAAGGGACCGACCATTTCGACGATTATGTCGAGGCGGTCGGCTGGGCCCAGGACTTCGCCGCGCTCAACCGGCGCATGATGATGACCAACGTCATCCGCGCGCTGCGTGGGCAGATCGCCAAGCCGTTCGATGCGGAGCTGGAGGCGGTGAACTGCCACCACAACTACGTCCAGCGCGAGAACCACTTCGGTGAGAATGTGCTGGTCACCCGCAAGGGCGCGGTACGCGCGGCCAAGGGCGTTCTGGGCATCATCCCGGGCTCGATGGGCGCGAAGTCGTTCATCGTGCGCGGGCTCGGCAACGCTGAATCGTTCGATAGCTGCAGTCATGGTGCGGGACGCGTGATGTCGCGTACCGCGGCCAAGAAGCTGGTGACGCTCGACGAGCACATCCGCGACACTGCGGGCGTCGAGTGCCGCAAGGACGAGGGCGTCATCGACGAGACGCCGAAGGCGTACAAGCCGATCGAGGCCGTGATGGCGGCGCAGGCCGACCTGGTCGAGATCGTCCATACGCTGAAGCAGGTGGTGTGCGTGAAGGGCTAAAGCTCTCGTCCGCTCTTGGCGCACACCGCCATTAGAAGAGAAAAACCATGATCATCATCGACGGATCGGAAGGGGAAGGCGGGGGACAGGTCGTGCGCAACGCGCTGGCGCTGTCGCTCGCCACCGGCCAGCCTTTCCGAATCACCAATGTTCGCGGGGGGCGCGAGAAGCCGGGCCTGATGCGCCAGCACCTGACGGCGGTCGAGGCGGCATGCGCGATCGGTGGCGCGGAGTGCGAAGGCGCTTCGGTCGGCTCCACCGAGATCGCCTTCACGCCCGGCCGAGTGACGCCGGGCGACTACCGCTTCGCAGTGGGCACCGCCGGCAGCACGGGATTGGTGCTGCAAACGGTGCTGATGCCGCTGCTGCTGGCCGACGCGCCTTCCCGCCTGGTGCTGGAGGGCGGCACGCACAATATGATGGCGCCGCCGTTCGAGTTCATCGAGCGCGTGTTCCTGCCGATCATCAATCGCATGGGATCGCAGGTCTCAGCGCGACTGCTGCGGCATGGCTTCTTTCCGCGCGGCGGTGGCCGGATCGAAGTGGAGATCGTGCCGGCTCCGCTAACGCCGATCGACTGCGTCGACCGGGGCGCGTTGCAGTCGGTTTCGGCAACGGCCCTGTTTGCGGCGCTGCCGTTCAACATCGCGGAGCGTGAGATGGCGACGGCGCGCAAGCTTCTTCCGGAGTGGCCAGAAGAGGCGTTCAGCGTTCGCCAGCTCCCCGAGGAACAGGGACCGGGCAATGCGCTGATGCTGGAGGCGTCCTTCGAGCACACGACGGAAATCGTGACCGGCTTTGGCAAGCTGGGCGTCTCGGCCGAGGCTCTCGCCAAGACCGCAGCACACCGGATGGCCGGTTACCTGTCGTCCGACGCCTTTGCGGGTCCTTACCTCGCCGATCAGTTACTCTTGCCGTTCGCGTTGGCAGGCGGCGGGTGCTTCACCACGGTGAAGCCAAGCCAGCATGCCCGGACTGCGACGGACGTGATCGAGCGTTTCACCGGCCAGCGTTGGGTCTTCGATCAGCAGCCCAGCGGCTGCCACCTAGTGCGCCTATAGTGCGTCGGGTGACATCTCAGCCCGCCCCGCCTCACCGGCGGTGGCGGGCACCTTCATGCAGAACGCCGTCCAATCACGCATGAGCAGACGCCGCTTGTCGACGAAATCGGTTCGACGATAGGCAGCTTCCACCTTGTTCGAAACGGTATGTGCAAGAGCGGCCTCAGCGATTTCGCCCGCATAGTCGGTCTGCTCGGCGACCCAGTCGCGGAACGCGGAGCGGAACCCATGAACCGTCACCGCGAGGTCCATGTCCCGCAGGATCTTGAGGAGGGTCATATCCGAGAGCGGCTTCTGGGGGTTCTGACCGGGGAACACGAGATCGCCGACGCCCGTCTTGAACTTCTGCGCCCGCTTGAACACGGCAGCGGCTTCGGGCGACAGCGGCACGACGTGGGGGCGGCCCATCTTCATACGCGCCGCCGGCACGGTCCAGAGGGCGGCCTCAAGGTCAAGCTCCGACCAAGTGGCGCCGCGGATCTCGCCTGATCGTGCCGCCGTTAGGATCAGCGCTTCGAGTGCGACCCGTCCGACGGACTCACGTTCGCCAAGCTTTTCGAGAAACTCTGGGATGCTCGAATAGGGCAAGGCCGCGAAATGATTGTCCTTCTTAGGCTGTCGAGGAAGACCTTTCGACAGCGAGCGCATCGGAGCCTCGGTCGCACGGAACCCACGTGCGTATGACCAGTCGAGCACCGTTCCGATGCGTTGCCGAACCCTCCGCGCTGTCTCCGGCTTTGCAAGCCAGATCGGAGCCAGCACGTCACGGATCAGCGGTCCCTCGATCTCGCTGACCAGACGATCGCCAAGGCTCGGAAAGGCGTAGGTCTTGAGGGTCGCGATCCACTGGTTCTGATGCTTGCCGTTCTTCCAAGCGTTCTCGTGTTCCTCGTGGACCAGTTCGGCCGCCTTGCGGAACGTCGGGATCTCGATTCGCTCCTGCTTCCGCTCCGCGACCGGGTCGATCCCCTGAGCGACCTTGCTCCGCATGACAAAAGCCGCTTCTCGCGCGTCCTTCAGCGAGACGGACTTCGCTGAGCCAAGCCCGAAGTCCCGCCGGATCCCACCTGTCTGGACGCGGAGGATCCAGCTCGCGGCACCCTTGCCGTTAATTTCGAGGAATAGCCCGTCGCCGTCAGAATAGCGGCCGGGCTCAGATAGGGAGCGGATCTTACCTGCAGTCAGCTTTCCCATGGCATCTCACCCCATTCTTCCCCACACTCTTCCCCACACTGAACGTGGGATCCGGTAGGATTCAGTGAAATGCAGCGGCACACGAAAACCGCTGATTTCTGCGGTTTTCTAGCAGGTTATGAGGCTTTTGGCGAGCCCCGAGAAGGGCGTAAGTGGCGGAGCGGGAGGGATTCGAACCCTCGATACGGTTTTGCCGTATACTCACTTTCCAGGCGAGCGCCTTCGACCACTCGGCCACCGCTCCGCATACCCGGAAGGCGCGGCCCTAGCCCGTGCGCGCGGGCTAGGCAAGCATCGCGGCGCGTGTCAGTCTCCTGCCATGCTCCAGCCCCTGCTCGCGCTCTCCGCGCTCGCCGCCGCCCTTCCCGTCCTCGCCCAGACCGCGCCGGCCGCGCCCGCCGCCGGTGACGCGATCCCCGCCGACTGGCGAACGATCCCCGACAACGAACTGCTGGTGATGACCTTGCGCGGCGGACACCAGGTCTTCATCCGGCTGGCGCCGCTTTACGCGCCCGCGCATGTCGCCAATATTCGCAAGCTCGCCGAGGCACGCTGGTGGGACGGCACCAGCGTCTACCGGGTGCAGGACAATTATGTCGCGCAATGGGGCGGTGGCGAGGACAAGCCGGCGGTCCTTCCTCCCAATGTGATCGAGAACCCGCCTGCCGAATATGAATGGAGCCGCTATGACGGGGTCACCACATTCGCGCGCACCGATCCCTATGCGGCGAAGACCGGGCACAGCGCCGATGGCTGGCCGCTCGCCACCGACGGCAAAGCAAGCTGGCTGACGCATTGCTATGGCATGGTCGGGGTGGCGCGCGATCTGGCGCCGAGCACCGGCAGCGGCGCCGAACTCTATGCAGTGATCGGGCATGCGCCGCGGCATCTCGACCGCAACATCGCGATCGTCGGACGCGTGGTAGAGGGCATCCAATGGCTGTCGACGCTGCCGCGCGGCGGCGGTGCGCTCGGCGTCTATGAGGATGCGGGCGAGCGCGTGCCGATCCTGTCGGTGCGGCTGGCCAGCCAACTGCCCGACGACGAACGCCCGCATTTCCAGTACCGCGCGACCGACAATGCGCGCTTCGCCGCCTGGCTGAACGAGCGCGAGAACCGCCAGCCGCCCTTTTTCACCGTCCCCGCGGGCGGCGCCGACATCTGCAACGCGCAGGCGCCGGTGCGGCGGGCGCCCTAGCGGCCGCCGCAATCCCGGTTCGGCTTGCGCCTGTCCAAGGCTGGCGCGCCGCATGCGATTAGCCGATGGAGAATCGCCCTTCGACACGCTCAGGGCGAACGGATTCAGGGCTTACTTGCCGACCCAGTCGGCGACTTCGCCTGCCACTTGATTTGCCGCCTGGTTGAGCGCGACGCCGACTGCGGCGGCCTCGATCTCGGTCACCGGCACCCGCGCTTCGAAGCGGCGCTTCTCGACCACGGTCTCGGGCCCGCGAATCAATGCGGCATCATAGGTGACCACCGCTTCCCTGGTCTCTTCCTCGATCCCGAAGCGGCGCAATTCGCCCATCAGATAGGCGCCGGGATCGGTCATCGACTGGCGCGAGCTCAGCACCAGCCGCCCGGTCTTCGCGGTGATCGTGTCGCCGAGCAGCCGCTGGAGCAATTGCGACGGGCGCTCGACCCATTGCGCATCCTTGACGAAGGCGATCGCAGTGCCGCCCGAATGCACCGGCACGCGCGATGAGGCGAGCTCCTGCGGCAGCGACGGCACCGCGACGGTGATCGTCGCCGCGACGTTCGAGCGCTGCGATTCGCCGACCGGCAGCGTCGCCGCGGGGGTCAGCGTCAGCAGCGACTTGGGCGGCTTGCCGCCGAACGAGATGCAGCCGCTCAGCGAGGCCGCGAGCAGCGGCAGGGCCAGAAGCAAAGCGCGCTTGGTCATCATGGTCCTCACTTCTTCTTATAGTCGGGCAGCTTGGGCGAACCGACGAGGCTCGACGCGCCGCCCTGGTCGAGCTTCTCGGCGACCGAGGCGAGGCTGGTCGACATCACGCGCAGATCCTGGACGAGTTGGCCGATCTCGGGGATCGTCTTCTTCGACAGCGCCTGCAGCCCCGGGCGCGCATCGCCGATCGTCGCGTCGAGCGTCTCCATCGACTTGCGCGCCGATCCGATCGTGCGGTTGAGGTTGGCGATCGTCGGCTTGACGTCCTCGGCGATCACGCCGTTGGTGGTGTTGGCGAGCTTGCCCAGTTCCTCGGTCGCGCCGCCGAATTTCTGGATCGCGATCCGCGTCTCGGCCAGCGTCGCGGCGATCTCGGGCCCGCGGTCGGCGAGCGCGTCGGTCAGCCGGTTGGTGTTGGCGAGGATGCCCGCGATCGAATTCTGGTTCTTGTCGCCGAGCAATTCGCCCAGGCGCTCGGTCAAGGTCGAGATCCGCTCGAGCAATTGCGGCGCCGAGTTGAGCAGCGCGCCGAGCCCGCCCTGCTTGGTCGGGATCACCGGCACGCCCAGCGGGCAGGCCGCGCGGGGATTCTGCTCGGGGCAGACGATCGCCGGCGCGCCCTTCACCGCGCCGTCCAGCTGCACCGTGCTCGGCCCGGTGAAGCTGCCCTGGATCGAGGCGGTGGTACCTTCGAGGATCGGCACGTCGTCATTGACGCTGACGCGCACGCGGACGAGGCTGGGATCGGGCTTCCAGAAGCTGATCTCCTTGACCTGCCCGGAAGGCACGCCCGAGAAGCTGACCGCCGAGCCCCGATTGAGCCCATCGACCGACTGCTTGAAGAAGATGTCGTACTCGCGCTCGCTGCCGCCGCCGATCCGCGCCAGCCAGACGATGAACAGCGCCAGCACTGCAAGCAGGATCAGCACCACGGCGCCGACGAGTACATGGTTCGATCGCGTTTCCATCAGAGCCTCATGTCCTCGCTTCGGCGCGCTCGGCGTCCACGCGTTCCGCGCTTGCAACCGCGGCGCGTCCGCGCGGTCCCTTGAAATATTCCTGAATCCACGGGTGATCCAGCGCGAGCAGTTCGTCGATCGTCCCGACTGCGATCACCTTCTTGTCGGCGAGCACCGCAACCCGGTCGCAGATCGCGTACAGCGTATCCAGATCATGGGTGATCAGGAACACGGTCAGCCCCAATGTCTTCTGGAGCGACGCGGTCAGCTCGTCGAATGCCGCCGCGCCGATCGGATCGAGCCCGGCGGTGGGCTCGTCGAGGAACAGCAATTCGGGATCGAGCGCGAGCGCGCGTGCCAGGCCGGCGCGCTTCTTCATGCCGCCCGAAAGTTCGGCGGGGAATTTGGGTCCCGCATCGGGCGGCAAGCCGGTCATCACCACCTTGTAGGCCGCGATCTCCTCGAGCAGCGACTGATCGAGCCCGGAATAGAATTCCTTGATCGGGACCTGGACGTTCTCCGACACCGTCAGCGTCGAGAAGAGCGCGCCGCCCTGGAACAGCACGCCCCAGCGCTTGCGGATGTTGGTGGCCTCGGTCTCCTCGCGGCCGATCGTGCTCTCGCCGAACACTTCGATACTGCCTTCGATCGGCGTCTGCAGTCCGACGATCGAGCGCATCAGCACCGATTTGCCGGTGCCCGACCCGCCGACCACGCCGAGGATCTCGCCGCGGCGCACTTCGAGATCGAGCCCTTCATGGACGATCTGCTCGCCGAACCCGTTCTTGAGGCCCTGGACGCGGATGATCACGTCGTCCTGTTCGCGGCGCGCCATCAGATCCAGCCCACTTCGCTGAAGAACACCGCGAAGAACGCGTCGAGCACGATGACGAGGAAGATCGCCTGGACCACCGCGACCGTCGTGCGTGCGCCGACCTGCTCTGCGTCGGCCTCGACCTGCATGCCCTGGAAGCAGCCCGAGATCGCGATGATCGCGCCGAATACCGGCGCCTTGACGAGCCCAACCCACAGATCGGTGAGCGGCACGACTTCGCGGATGCGCTGGATGAAAGTGACCGGCGGGATGTCGAGGCTGATCCAGCAGAGTAGCCCGCCGCCGAAGATCGACCACATCGCCGCATAGAATCCCAGCAGCGGCATCATCAGCACCACCGCGAGCGTGCGCGGCACCACCAATGCCTCCATCGGCGAGACGCCGATCGTGCGCATCGCGTCGATCTCTTCGGTCAGCTTCATCGTGCCGATCTGCGCGGCGAACGCCGAGCCCGAGCGGCCGGCGACCATGATCGCGGTCATCAGCACCCCGAGCTCGCGCAGCGTGATCCGGCCGACCAGGTTGATCGTATAGACCTCGGCGCCGAACTGGCGGAGCTGGACCGCGCCCTGCTGCGCGATGACGATCCCGATCAGGAAGCTCATCAGCCCGATGATGCCGAGCGCCGAGACGCCGACGACTTCGAACCGGTGGACCGTCGCATTGAATCGGAAGCGCTTGGGATGGGTGAAGACGTTCCAGAACGCGAGCACCGTGCCGCCCATGAAGCCGAGCAGGCCGTACAAAGTATGCCCCGCGACGAAGATCGCGTCGCCGACCTCGCCGAGCATCCGCGTGAACGGATCGGCGGGCTTGCGCGGCAATTCGATCGGATGCTCTGCGGCGGCGACCTGGTCGAGCAGATGCTGCTCGTCGGGCTCGAGCCCGTCTATGGTCGAATTGTGATCGCGCGCGAAGCGGTGGACCAGCCAGGCGCCGACGGTGTCGATCCGTTCGACTTCGCTGAGGTCGAGCCGGGCTACATCGCCTTCGACGGCATCGAGCCGCTCGGGCAGGTCGCGCAAGCACGCCAGCGACAGGTTGCCCGTGAAGCGCAGCGTGGTGCCGCCGCCCCCGTCGATTCGCTCGAAATCCGCGCTTCCCCTCATCGCGGCCACCTTTCGGCGATTCGCGCTGGAACAGCAAGGATTTGCTCTGACAAGCTGACGAAGCCTAGATGCGCCAATGCAGCACCTGGCAATCTACGACATGGACAAGACGATCACCGCGGCGCCGACCTGGACGCGCTTCCTGGTGTATGCCGCGCGCATGCGGGCGCCGTGGCGGCTGGCGCTGATACCGTTGGTCGGCGTCGCCGGGCTCGGCTATTTGCTCAAGCTGGTCGATCGCGGCGGGTTGAAGCAGCTCTCGCACCGGCTGCTGCTCGGCCGCGCACTCGGCGAGGCCGACCTCGCCGCGATTGCGGACCAATTTGCCGCGGACGAAATCGACAAGGGGGTGCTCCACGCCGCGCGCGAGCGGATCGCGGCCGACCGCGCGGCCGGCTGCCGGCTCGTGATGGCCACCGCCTCGCACGGCTATTACGCCGCGGCGATCGGACGATTGCTCGGATTCGACGACGTAATCGCCACGCAGGCAAAGCGCGATGGGCAAGGCCGTATTCTCTCCCTGATCGATGGAGATAACTGTTACGGCCCCGTAAAGCTCCGCATGATCGAGTGCTGGATGGCGGATGCCGGGCTGTCGCGCGAGGATGTCGAGGTCCGCGCCTATTCGGATCACGTGTCCGACGCGCCGCTGCTCGAATGGGCCGACATGGCCTTCGCCGTGAACGCGCACGGTCCGCTGCGTGCGCTCGCCAAGACACGCGGCTGGCAGCAGCTCGACTGGAGATAATCGCGGCGGCTTGCGTTCTGTCCCCCGCAACGAGGAGACGATGCGTGACCAAGACACTCGCCGAGCTGGCGGAGATCATCAAGGCAATCGATTTCGCGACTTTGTCGACGCATTCGGAGGGCGGCACGATCGCCGGCCGGCCGATGAGCAACAATCGCGACGTCGACTATGACGGCGACAGCTGGTATTTCGCTTATGAGGACACGCGCACCGTCCGCGAGCTGCGCGCCGACCCCAAATGCGCGCTGAGCTTTCACGGCAAAGGCGGGCTGCTCGGCATGAAGCCGGTATTCGTCCATATCGAGGGCGAGGCCGAGCTGATCCAGGACAAGGCGCAGTTCGAGGCGCATTGGACCAAGGACCTAGAAAGGTGGTTCGAGCAGGGCGTCGACACGCCGGGCCTGACGCTGATCAAGGTCCAGGGCGTCCGCGCGCATTATTGGGACGGCGAGGACCAGGGCGAATTCGTGCTGGCGGGCGCCACGGCGGATACGCGCGCGACCGCGACGGGCTAGGAACCGGCGATCCGTGTGTAGCTGTTCCCCGGCGAAGGCCGGGGCCCAGTTGCCACCGCTCTCCAGGACGGTCCCTCGCCATCGAAATCGCCGATACTGGGCCCCGGCCTTCGCCGGGGAATATGACCCGCCCTAGCCTGCGGTTAGAGCACCGCATCCGCCGCGTGGATCGCGACCCCGACCAGGCCGCCGACCAAGGTCCCGTTGATCCGGATATATTGCAGGTCGCGGCCCACCGCATTTTCCAGTCGCCCGGTGATCGTCTGCGCGTCCCAGCCGCGGATCGTGTCCGAGACCAGGCGTACGATCCCGTCGCCATAGTCCGACGCGGCACCCACGGCGGCGCGGCGGACGAAGCGGTTGATCGTCTCGGCCAGCCGCGCATCGCCCTGGAGCGTCTCGCCGAGCTGGCGCAGCGCGGCGCCGAGTTCGCCGCCCAGCACACGATCGGGATCGCGCGCGAGCCGAAGCAGCGCCGCGCGGCCCGATTCCCACACTCCCATCCACCAGTCGCCGAGCGCCGGATTGTCGAGCAGTTCGTTCTTGAACGCCTCGACCTGCGCGCGCTTGGCGGGATCGTGCTGGAGGTCGTGCGCGACTTGCGCCAGCCCTTCCTCCGCCTTGGCGCGCAGCGGATGCCCCGGATCCTCGGCCATGTCGTTGATCAGCTTGGCCAGCCCGGCGATGATCTTGTTGGCGAGCGTCTCGTCGAGCCCGGTCCAGCGCAGCACTGACCCCGCGCGCTCGTGCACCATCTGGCGGATCATGTGCTCGTTGGCGTCGAGCACCTTGGCTGCCCAATGGATGATGCCGTCGAGCAAGGGGCGATGGCGGTCTTCCTGCATCGCCGTCGCGAGCGCGCGTCCCAGGAGAGGCGCGATCTCGAGCCCGCGCAGCCGCTCGGCCAGCGCCCGCCGCGCCATCCCGCCCAGCCGCTCCTGGTCGAGCGCCTCGAGCATGTCGGCGGCGAGCCGCCCGATACCCGCGCGGAGCCGTCCGCGGCCCATGCCCGGATCGGCGAGCCAGCGCCCGGCGGCCCGCGCGACGTCGACCTGCTGCATCCGCCGCGCGACGACGCGGGGGATCAGGAAATTGTCGCGCAGGAACGCCGCGAGCGTGCCGGCGATGCGATCCTTGTTGCGCGGGATGATCGCGGTGTGTGGGATCGGCAGATGCAGCGGATGGCGGAACAGCGCCGTCACCGCGAACCAATCGGCCAGCCCGCCGACCATCGCCGCTTCCGAAAAGGCGCGGATATAGCCGACCGCGGGGTGGAGATGGCCGAACTGGCGCGCGGCAAGGAAGATTGCCGCCATCAGTACCAGCAGCCCGGTCGCCACCAGTCGCATCCGCCGCAGGCCCGCGGGGACTGTCTCAACGGAAAGGGGAGCGCGCGACCTGGTCACACGCTCCCCAATACCCGAACGGCGCCGAAGTTCACTCCGCGGGTTGCGGCGTGTCGTCTCCGGGCTTGTGGTCGATCGCCTTGCCATGGGCCTGGCCCAGCACGCGGGCACCATCGTCGCCCGGCTTGAAGGTGAGCAGCCGCCGCGACAGCCGCGGCCCGAGCCAGGTCTCGAGCCCGACCGCGAGGCTGAACAACGCCGGGACGATGACGAGGGTGAGCAGGGTCGAGAGGATGAGCCCGCCGATCACGACCACGCCCATCGGCGCGCGCCAAGACGAGTCGCCCTGCAACGACAGGGCCGTGGGCACCATGCCCGCGACCATCGCGATCGTCGTCATGACGATCGGCTGGGCGCGCTTGTGCCCGGCGTCGACGATCGCAGTGAACTTGTCGATGCCCTTCTCCATTTCCTCGAGCGCGAAATCGACCAGCAGGATCGAGTTCTTCGCGACGATGCCGAACAGCATCAGGATGCCGATGAACACCGGCAGCGACAGCGGCATGCCGAACAGCTTGAGCGCGATCAGCCCGCCAAGCGGCGCATTGAGCAGCGACCCCATGTTCACCAAAGGCGAGACGAAGCGCCGATAGAGCAGCACCAGCACCGCGAACACCAGGAAGACGCCCGATGCAAGCGCGACGAAGAAGTTGCTGAGCATCTCCGCCTGCCACTTGGCCTGGCCGACGGTCATCTGACCGACGCCTTGGGGCAGGTTCTTCATGATCGGCAGCTGATTGACCTTCTTCATCACTTCGTTGTTGACGAAGGGCTTGCCGGTCGACGGATCCATCGCGAGATCGGCACCGACGACGAGGCGGCGCTGGAGATTGAGCCGCTGAATGCGCGTCGGGCCGGCGCCGAAGCCGATATCGGCGACCACCGACAGCGGCACCGAGCCGCCATTCTGCGTCTGCACCGGCATGTTCTGGATCGTCGACAGCTTGGCGCGGGCATCCTCGTCCAGCGCCACCCGGATCGGGATCTGGCGGTCCGAGAGCGAGAATTTCGCGCTGTTCTGGTCGATGTCGCCCAAGGTCGCGATGCGGATCGCACTCGACAAGGCGGCGGTGGTCACGCCGAGATTGGCGGCGAGATCGAGCCTGGGCTTGATCACGATCTCGGGACGGTTGAGGTCGCCGGCGACGCGCGGCGCGACGACTTCCTTCATTCCCTCCATCTGCTTGACCAGAGTGTTGGCGGTCTGGTTGAGCAGCGCCGGATCCTCGCCGCCCAGCGTGATCGTCAGATCGCGCCCACTCGATCCCCAGCCGAATTGCGAGCGGAAGTTGACGCGTGCGTCGGCGATCGCGAGCAGCTTCGGCGCGACGCGCTTCTCGAACGCCGTGCTCGTCTCGTCATGCTTGTCCTTGAGCTGTGCGGTCACCCGGCCATTGCCGACAAAGCTGCGGCTGTAGATGTCGGTGACCAAAGGCTCCTGGCGGAGGATCGCCGCGACCTGCGAGACGACGCGCTCGGTATCCGCCAGCGGCGTGCCCGGCACCATCTCGATCGTCGCGGTGACGCTGTCCTGGTCCTGCGCCGGCTGGAAGGTCGACGGCGAAGTGGCGAACATCAGCAGGGTCAGCGCCAGCGAGATCACATAGCCTGCGATCGCCGCCCAGCGATGCCGCAGCGTCCAGCGCAACAGTCCGGTATAGGCGTCCATGATCCGCCCCTCACCGTGATTGGCGTGGCCCTTGGCCTTGAGGAAATAGGCCGCGATCATCGGCGTCAGCAGCCGCGCGACCGCGAGCGACATCAGCACCGACGCGACCACGGTCATGCCGAAGTTCTTGAAATACTGGCCAGAAATGCCCGGCATCAGGCTGACCGGCAGGAACACCGCGACGATCGACATCGTCGTCGCGAGCACCGCGACGCCGATCTCGTCGGCGGCGTCGATCGACGCCTGATACGCCGATTTGCCCATCCGCATGTGCCGCACGATGTTCTCGATCTCGACGATCGCGTCGTCGACTAGCACGCCGGCGACCAGCGACAGGCCGAGCAGAGTCATCTGGTTGAGCGTGAAGCCCATCATGTCCATGAACCAGAAGCTCGGGATCGCCGAGAGCGGGATCGCGAGCGCCGAGATCGCCGTCGCCCGCCAGTCGCGCAGGAAGATGAACACGACGATGACCGCGAGGATCGCGCCCTCGATCATCGCCTCCATCGCAGTATGATATTGCTGCTCGGCATATTTGGAATTGTTGTTGAGCAGCTCGAACTTGACCTTGGGGTTGTTCGCCTCGAGCTTCTTGAGCGCCTTTTCGGCATCGTGGAACACGACGACATCCGACGCGCCCTTGGCGCGCTTGATGTCGAACGAGATCACCTGATGGCCGTTATACTTGGCGACGCTGCGCTGCTCCGCATAGGCGTCCTTGACGTTGGCGATGTCGGCGAGCCGCACCGTCCGTCCGCCGCCCGTCGAGATCTGCGTCTGGCCGAGGCGATAGGCATTGTCGGCATTGCCGATCACGCGCACCGATTGCTCGAACCCCGAAATCTCGGCACGGCCGCCCGCGGCGTTGAGATTGACTTGGCGAAGCTGCTGGTTGACCTGGCTCGCGGTGAGCCCGACCGACTGGAGCCGGGCGGGATCGAGGATCACGCGGATCTCGCGATCGACGCCGCCGTTGCGCTCGACCGCGGACATGCCCGAGACCGCGAGCAGTTCCTTGGCGACGCTGTTGTCGATGTACCAGCTGAGGTCCGCCACGGTCATGTCGGTGGCGACCGCGGTGAAGCTCGCGATTTCATTGTCGCTCGACGTGTCGACGCGGCCGATCTGCGGCTCGAGGATGCCGTCGGGCAAGTCGCCGCGAATCTGCTGGATTGCGCTGCGCACGTCCTCGACCGCGCGGTCGATCGGCATGCCGAGCGCGAGCTGGACGACGGTCTGGCTGCTACCTTCCTGCACCGTCGAGGTGATCTCGTCGATGCCCTGCAGGCTGCGGACCGCCGACTCGACCTTCTGGGTGATTTGGTTCTCGAGCTCGCTCGGCGCCGCGCCGGGCTGGCTGATCGCGATCCACACGATCGGGAAATCGATGTCCGGATCGTTGTTGACGTCCATCCGCGAGAAGCTGACGAACCCCGCGATCGTCAGGAACAGGAAGAGCACGATCGGCGGAACCGGATTGCGGATCGCCCAGGCCGAGATGTTCCGGAAGCTCATGGCAGATTGCCCTTACTTCGATTTCTGAAGGTTCGGGATGACCTTCTGTCCGGGATTCAGGAAGGCGCCGGCGGTCAGCACGACGCGCTCGCTGCCGCTGAGCCCGGTGGTGATCGCCACTCCCGCCTCCGTCACGTCGCCCGTCGTCACGCCGCGGCGCACCGCCTGATTCTTGTCGTCGAGGATGTAGACGAAATTGCCGTCATTGTCGCTCTGCACCGCCGATTGCGGCAGCATCACCGCCGTCACGCCGCCCGAGATGATCCGCGCGCTGGCGAAGCCGCCCGGGCGCAGCGCCGGATCGTAGCGCAGCGCGACGCGAGCGATGCCCTGGCGCGTCTGCGGATCGATCACCGGCGAGACCTGCCAGACTTCGCCGGTGAACACCTGCGTCGTTCCGGTGGGTACGACCTCGGCGCGCGCGCCGGGATGCAGCTTCTGGAGATCGGATTCAGCGAGCTGGGTGCGCAACTCGACCTGGCCGCCCTGCGCCATCCGGAACAGCACGCCCGAGCCGGCGCTGACGATCTGACCCGGCTCGACCTGGCGCGTCAGCACCAGCCCCGCCTCGGGCGCGCGGATGTCGAGCCGCCGGTTGCGCGCCTGCGTCTCGGAGAATTGCGCCTGCGCAACGCGGACGCGTGCCTGTGCCTGATCGCGCGCCGCGGTCTTGCGGTCGATATCGGCCTTGGAGATGAACCCGTTGGCGACGAGGCGCTGGGCGCGGTCGAGCTCGGCTTGCGCGAGGCGCGCATCGGCCTGAGCGACGCGCACCGATGCGGCAAGCGATTCGGCGGTCTGCGCCTGGACGCTGCGATCGACGGTCGCGAGCACCTGCCCCTTGCCGACCCAGCTGCCCGGCTCGACCAGGACGCGCGTGACCACGCCGCCTTCGCCGGCGACGCCGACCGGCATCTCGCGGCGCGCGGCGAGGCTGCCGGTGCCGCTGATGATCGTCTGCACGGTCTGGCGGCCCGGCACTGCGACGGTGACCGTAGGAATCTGCGACTGGCCCGCACCCCCCGGCGCGGCCTTGTCCGCAGCGGCACCCTTTGGCGCCGCCTGCTTCGGACCGCTCATCAGGAAAAAGGCCAGCGCCCCGATGACCAGGATCGCCGCCGCCGAGATCCACAGCCAGCGACGGCTCTTGCGCGTGGTTTCCTCGCCGGTGAACTCCAGCCGCTCCTGCCGTCCGAACATCCCTGCCTCATAGTTCATGTGCGAGCTTTCGTATCCGGCCGAACCGACCGATGCCCCCTTGATCGCACTGTATTAGATGAATAGAGCACCGGCCACAAGAGCCGTTTCGCTTTTGTTGCTGCGCAATGCCCGTTTTGGACCTTTCCCGCAAGGTCGGCGTGGTTGCGCGCAAGAAACGGTTGCAATGCCGCGGAGGGGACGCGACGCTTGGGACGGCCGCGTATCTGGCCGAAACGGGAGGGATAGATGCCCCAAGGTATTCTGGGCTGGCTGTTGATCGGCCTGATCGCCGGCGCGCTCGGCAAATTGATCATGCCGGGCCGCGACCCCGGCGGAATCGTCGTCACTATATTGGTCGGCATCGTCGGTGCGCTGTTCGCTTTCTATGCCACGCATTTGCTCGGCCTCGATCTGGGCGACAGCCGCCTGAAGGCCTATGCCGCGGCAACTGCCGGCGCGGTCCTGCTTCTGGCAGCCTATCGGCTGATCATGGCACGCCGTATTTGAACGCCGGCCTTCGGCATCGTTCAGCTTGCGTGCGGCGCGCGTGCAGCAAGGCGGCCGACCAATCGTTTCGGGAGACTATCGATGATTCGCGCTGCCTTATTCGCCACTGCTGCCGGACTGACCCTGGCAAGCCTTTCGGCCTCTGCGCAGGAGGTCCGGCCGATGGCCCTGCCGGCCGACGGCACCCTGCTCGAAGTGTCGGCAGACGGCACCGCCACGCGCACCCCCGATCTCGCGATCATCCAGGCCGGCGTGGTCACGCAGAACGCAACCGCGGGCGAGGCGATGCGCCAGAACGGGACGCGGATGGCGGCGGTGCTCGCGGCACTGCACCGCGCCGGCGTCGCCGAGCGCGACATCCAGACCTCGAACATCGCGCTCAGTCCGCAATATCGCTACGAACAGAACCAGCCGCCGGTGATCACCGGCTATCAGGCGAGCAACCAGGTGAGCGTGCGCTTCCGCGACATCGCCAAGAGCGGTGCGATCCTCGATGCGCTGGTGCGTGAGGGCGCCAACAACATCTCGGGGCCCAATCTGACGATCGACAAGCCCGAGGCGGCGCTCGACGAGGCGCGCACCGCGGCCGTCACGACGGCGCGCGCCCGGGCCGATCTCTACGCCAAGGCCGCCGGGCTGCGTGTCGACCGCATCCTGTCGATCTCCGAGGGCGGCGCGATGCCCCCGCCGCCGATGCCGATGATGATGGCGCGCGCAGAGCGGTTCAGCGCCGATGCGCCGGCGACGCCGGTCGCCGCGGGCGAGCAGGAATTGCGCGTGTCGTTGTCGGTGCGCTTCCTGCTCAAATAGAGCGCACATGAAAAAGGGGCCGCCCTTTCGGGCAGCCCCTTTTGATCAATGACCGGTGGGTTAGCGGACTGCGCCGCGACGCACCAGATTGACGATCGCCAGCAGGATGATCGCACCCAGCAGCGAAACCAGGAAGGTCATCGGCGTGATCACGCCATTGTTGATCGAGCCGCCGAAGAGCAGGCCACCGATGAACGCGCCGACGATGCCGACGACGACGTTGAGGAAGATACCCTGCTGGGCATCGGTACGCATGACAATGCTCGCCAGCCAGCCGACAACGCCGCCGATGACAAGCCAAATAATCAGACCCATGACAAGTCCCTCCGTTGTTAGCCCGGCGGGCCGGGCGACGTAGGGAAAAATCCGCAAATGCTCATGTTGGTTCCGTATCGATTTTTCGATGCGATGGCGGAACTTTCCTAGTCTTCGGCCGTGCCGAAGCAAAGCGGCGCGCCCCCGTTGCCGGAGACGCGCCGCGCAGGCCCGATGGAAGGGGCTGTCTCAGTATTTCTGCTGGCGCTCGTACAGCGAGCGGTAATGCTGGATGCGCGTGACGCGCAGCCCCGGCATGCCCGAACGGTCGATCGCCCGCTGCCAGCCGGCGAATTCCTCGACGGTGAGACCGTAGCGTTCGCAGACCTCGTCCACGCTCAGCAGCCCGCCATTGACCGCGGCGACCACCTCGGCCTTGCGGCGCACGACCCAGCGGGTGGTGCTCGGCGGCGGCAACGTGTCGAGCGTCAGCGGCTCGCCGAGCGGCCCGATCACTTTTGCAGGACGGATCTTCTGGTTCTCAATCATCTACTTGCCTCATCGGGGCGGGGGCCCCCGTTACTCAACACAACCACCTTTATTCCCGGCGCTTGAACAACGACTAAAACGCCACGGTAAACGCCGGCTTCATTCCTTCTGGCGCCGCGTCAGCGTCGCTGCCGCGGCACGATGAAAGGCGCCGTGCGTCGGCGCGAGCAGCGCTTCGGCCGGTGCCGCGAGAGCGAGCCTGGTCTGGACGCACGCCGTCGGACTCGCCGCCTGGCGGGCCGCGACGCCGACCAGCAGCACCGCCAATTCGGTCGGCATGGCGGTGACCGCCACGTCGCGATCCAGTCTGGCGAAGCTCAAGTCCACTTATGCGAATCCAGTCTCTTCTCTCTTGGTCGGCCAGCTTTAGCCAATCGGAGTGAAGGGGCCGTAAAGCCGTTGGGAACGCTCGCTTAACCTGGGTTTCCGAGAGGTTTCCGCCGCCGGGCTGGATCGTGCAGAGACAAAGGCTTATGTGCGCCGACGTGATTCCCGCAGACTTTCAACTGGCCGAGCCGCTGGCAAAGCGACGCATCGTCGTCGCCATGTCGGGCGGCGTCGATTCCTCGGTGGTGGCCGCGCTCGCCGCGCAAAGCGGTGCCGAGACGATCGGGGTGACGCTCCAGCTCTACGATCACGGCGAAGCGGTCGGGCGCGCCGGCAGCTGCTGCGCCGGGCGCGACATCCGCGACGCGCGCGCAGTGTGCGACCGTCTCGGCATCGCGCATTACGTCTTCGATCACGCATCGAGCTTCCGTGAGACCGTGATCGACGATTTCGCCGACGAATATCTCGCCGGGCGCACCCCGATTCCCTGCGTGAAGTGCAATATGGGGCCGAAATTCACCGACCTGTTCGCGCTCGCGCGCGACCTCGGCGCCGATTGCCTCGCCACCGGCCATTATGTCCGCCGCGTCGCGGGGCCCGGCGGTGCCGAACTCCACCGCGCGGCCGATCCGGCGCGCGACCAGAGCTATTTCCTGTTTGCGACCACGCAGGCCCAGCTCGATTTCCTACGCTTTCCGCTGGGCGCGCTCCCCAAGCCGCGGGTGCGCGAACTCGCCGCCGAGCTCGGTCTCGGCGTCGCCGGCAAGCCCGACAGCCAGGACATCTGCTTCGTCCCCGATGGCGACTATGCCAGCCTGGTCAAGAAGCTGCGTCCGGACGCCGAGGCGCAGGGCGCCATCGTCGACGAGAGCGGCCGCAAGCTCGGCGAGCATCGCGGCTTGATCCACTTCACCGTTGGCCAGCGCCGCGGGCTTGAGATCGGCGGCGCGCCCGAACCCTATTATGTGCTGCGGCTCGATCCGGCGACGCGCGACGTGGTGGTCGGACCCAAAAGCGCGCTCGCGGTCGGCGCCGCGAAGATCGACGGGATCAATTGGCTCGGCGGCGCCTATGCCGGCCCGATGATGGTCAAGGTCCGTTCGATGGCCAAGCCAGTGCCGGCGCGCTTCGACGGCGAGCGCGTGGTCTTCGAGACCCCCGAATATGGCGTCGCTCCCGGCCAGGCTGCGGTGCTATATGCTGGAGACCGCGTGTTGGGCGGGGGCTGGATCCGGGAAACCGAGCGCGCGGAGCTGATCGACGCCTGAACGCGAAGGGGGGACGATGCGAACCTGGCTGCTGGCGCTGTTCCTCCTTCTGCCCGGCACCGCGCACGCGCAGAGCACCATGCTCGAAATGACCTTCCGCGAATTCGAGCGCGTGGCGGAGAACACCGACACATTGCTGCTCCCGGTCGGCTCGATCGAAGCCCATGGACCGCATCTTCCGCTCGATACCGATGCCCGATTAGCCAGGGCGCAGCTCGGCGACGTCCAGGCGGCGCTTCGCGACGCGGGTCGGCGCACGCTTATCGGGCCCGTGCTCAACATCGGCATCACCAACGAGACCGCTGACGATTCGGGCGACGGCACGTCGATCTATCCGGGCAGCCTGACGGTGCGCTTCGATACGTTCGTCGCGCTCTACGCCGATCTGCTCCAATCGCTCGCGCAGAACGGCATGCGCCGGGTGTTCGTCTATAGCGGCCATCTCGGCGGGCGGCATCTGGAGGCAGTCGCCGCGGCAGTGGCCGAAGCGAACCGGCGCACGCCGGCACTCCGCGCCTATGTGCTGATCGACAGTGAACGACTCGCCCCGATCAAGATCGCGCTTGGGCCGCACGTGCTGGCGATCGAGCAGGGCCTCAATTTCCCGATGCTCACCCGCCTGCTCAGCGACGGCGCGGCGCCGGACTTCACCACCCATGCCGATGGCTGGGAGACCAGCCTGGCGCTCCATTACATTCCGCGCAACGTACGGGCCGGCTATCGCAGGCTGCCGCACGTGCCGTCGCGCCAGTTCCTCGCCGCTCAGCAAGCGCGCGATCGCGCGATCAATCCGAACGCAATGGGCGGTTTCCCCACGCGCAAGGCGAGCGCCGCAATCGGTCGCCGGATCGCCGATTGGCGCACCCGCCAGATCGTCGCCGCGATTTCCCGCGCAGCGCCCTAACGCAGCAGCAGACTTCCCTGGATCACCGTCACGCACTTGCCGGCGAGGATCACGCGGTCGCCCGTCAATTCGCACCCGACATGCCCGCCGCGCTGGCTCGCCTGATACGCCGTGAAACGGTCCCGCCCCAGCCGCGCTGCCCAATACGGCACCAGCACGGCATGCGCGGAGCCTGTCACCGGATCCTCATCGATCCCCGCCGCCGGCGCGAACACGCGGCTGATCACGTCGGTGTCGGTTCCCGGCGCGGTCACGATGTTGAGCGTATCGCCGATCGCTGTCAGCGCACGGAAGTCGGGTGCCACTGCCAGCACGGCTTCTGCGTTCTCCAGTACGATCAGGTCGTAGCCACGCGGGTGACGCCAGGTCTCGCCGGCCACCCCCAGCGCCTCCAGTAGGCCCGGCACGTCGGCAGACTCCGGTGAATAGGCCGGCAATTCCATCAGATAGCCCTCGCCGTGCCGCGCGACCTCCAGCACGCCCGACTTGCGTGTCCGGAAGCGCACGAGGTCGCGGTGCTGTTCGGCCGCCAGCACATAATGCCCGCTCGCCAGTGTCGCGTGCCCGCACAGCGCCACTTCGACCGCGGGCGTGAACCAGCGCAGCTCGTAATCGGCCTCGCCGCTCGCATCGGGGACGAGGAAGGCGGTTTCGGACAGATTGTTCTCCTCGGCGATCGCCTGGAGCAGCGCATCGTCGAGCCACGCGTCGAGCGGGACCACCGCCGCGGGATTGCCGGTGAACGGGCGGTCGGCAAAGGCGTCGATCTGGGCGAAGGGCAGTTTCATCTCGTATCCTTGAGCAAGTCGGTCTCGGCGAGCGGATTGCCGGGTTCGTCGACCTGCCCTTCCGGATCGACATGAATCAGCACCTCGACCCCCGGAAACTCGTCGGCGAGTTCGTTCTCGAGCCGCTCGACCACGTCGTGCGACTCCAGGATCGTCATGTGCGGGTCCATCCAGATGTGGAACTGGACGAAGTCCTTCGCGCCGCTGGTCCGGGTGCGCAGGTCATGGAGCCCGATCAGCTCGGGATGCCGCGCCGCCACTTCGACGAAGCGCTGGCGCTTCTCCTCGGGCCATTCCTTGTCCATCAACTGATCGATCGCATCGACCGAGGCGCGCCATGCCCCGAACAGCAGCCACAGTCCGATCGCGATGCCGAACACCGCGTCGGCGCCGGCGAGCCCGGCATAGCTCTCCAGCAGCAGCGCCGCGATCACCGCGGCGTTGAGGAACAGATCGGACTGGTAGTGGATCCGGTCGGTGCCGATCGCGATCGATCCGGTCCGGCGGATCACCGATTGCTGGTAACGCGTCAGCAGCAAGGTCACGACGATCGCGACCAGCGACACGCCGATACCATATTCTGCATCGGTGCTCGGCTGCTGCGCCATCAGCCGCTCGCCGGCGCGCAGCAGGATCGCGAAGGCCGAGACCGCGATCACCGCGACCTGGAACAGGGCGGCCAACGCCTCGGCCTTGCCGTGCCCGAAGCGGTGGTCGTCATCGGCGGGCTGCGCCGCCCAGTGCACCCCGCCCAGGGTCACCAGCGACGCGACCAGATCGAGCAGGCTGTCGGCGAGGCTCGCCAGCACCGCCACCGATCCGGTCCGCCACGCCGCCCAGGCCTTGAGGCTGCCGAGCAGCAAGGCGCAGGCGACGCTCGCCAGTGCCGCCCGCCGCGCGAAGTTGGTCACGGGTACAAAAGCCCCTCGGACCATCCCTCGCCGTCGCGCAGGAACAGCCGGCGCTCGTGAAGGCGATGTTCGCGGTCCTGCCAGAATTCGATGCGCTCGGGCGCGACGCGATAGCCGCCCCAATGCGGCGGCCGCGGCACCTCGCCGCCCTCGAAGCGCGCGCGCACTTCCTCATAGCGCGCCTCGAAGGTTTCGCGCGCATCGAGCGGCCGCGACTGCTCGGAAGCCCAGGCGCCGAGCTGCGAATCGCGGCCGCGGCTGGCGAAATAGGCGTCGCTTTCGGCGTCGGTCACTTGCGCGACCGGCCCTTCGATGCGGATCTGCCGGCGCAGCGACTTCCAATGGAACAGCAATGCCGCGCGCGGGCTGGCGAGCAGATCCTCCGCCTTGCGGCTGCCGCGGTTGGTGTAGAAGACGAAGCCCTCAGGCCCATGCCCCTTGAGCAGCACCATCCGCACCGAAGGCTGCCCCCCGGCATCGACCGTCGCCAGCGCCATCGCGTTGGAGTCATTCGGCTCGCTGGTACGCGCCTCGGCGAACCAGTTGTCGAACAGCTGAAAGGGATTGGTGGTCGTCATGAGACCGGTCCTACGCGGGTGCCAAAACCATGTCGAGGAACGGACTCCCTTCTGGCGAATTGAATCGGCCTCGCAACGAGGGAAACAGGACGATGGCGGCGCGGGCCTATTGGCAGGGACAGATACGGCTGGCGCTCGTCTCGATCCCGGTCGAGATCTATTCGGCGACCAAATCGGGCGCGCAGATCAGCTTCCACCAGATCCACGAGCCCAGCGGCAAGAGGATCAAATACGAGAAGACCGCCCCCGGCATCGGCCCGGTCGACGTCGACGAGATCGTCAAGGGCTATGAGGTCGAGAAGGGCGAGTACATCCTGCTCGAGCAGGACGAGATCGACGCGGTGAAGCTCGAATCGAAGAAGACGCTCGAGCTCACCCAGTTCGTCGACGCCGACGAGATCGACGTACTTTATTACGAGAAGCCCTATTTCGTCGTTCCCGCGGACGATCTCGCCGAGGAGGCGTTCATCGTGCTGCGCGAGGCGCTGCGCCGGGCGCGCAAGGTCGGGCTCGGCCAGCTCGCGATGCGCGGGCGCGAATATGTCGTCAGCCTCAAGCCGTGCGGGCGTGGGATGGTGCTCGAGACGCTCCGCTACGCCGACGAAGTCAACAAGGCGCAGGGCTATTTTCGGGACATCGCCGACAGCGAGCCCGATGCCGAACTGCTCGAACTCGCCACCACCCTGATCGACAAGAAGGCGAGCAAGTTCGATCCCAAGGAATTCCACGACCGCTATGTCGACGCGCTCAAGGACCTGATCGAGCGCAAGAAAAAGGCCAAGGGCAAGAAGATCATCGAGGAGACCGACGACGGCGCTCCCAGCCGCGGCTCCAACGTCGTCGACCTGATGGCGGCGCTCAAGAAGTCGCTCGAGAAGCCCGGCGCGGCGAACGACGACGCAGTCAAGAAGACGCCCGCCAGGAAGGCGCCGGCCAAGAAGCCAGCGGCCAAGGCTCCGGCCAAGACCGAAGCCCCGGCAAAGAAGGCGCCCGCGAGGAAACGGGCATGAGGCTTGCCGCGATCGTTCCCCTCCCGCTTGCGGGAGGGGCTAGGGGCGGGCAG